>CAUUGW010000099.1:0-5844 GCA_963544785.1 uncultured Lachnospiraceae bacterium
CGACTTCTTTTTCCAATATATGTTTCTTTACAACCCTGCTTCCTATATAAGCTCCTATAATCCCTGCAACTATGACTGAAACAAACAAAATAAGCGAGCCGAAAGAAGAAATCATTTTACCTGCTTCACTTACATTTGAAGCCACCTCTTTTTCTTTCATATTCTCCAACGTTTTATTTAAAGCTATGGTATAGGGATAAATCACACTGCCTATGGAAGCCAAAGCTTGCTGAATCACATAACTTATTCCGATATATTTTAAGTTTCCGTAACCTTTTTTGTATAACAACAGTTCAGCTGTTATGCCTGAAATTACAAACATTAAAATATACGGCAGATAAAACCCTACAACTCCCTGAATAAGAGAATATATGAAAAATGCTCCTTTTTTTCTTACCTTTACTCCGATAACAAAAAACACGATACCTTGCAACAATGCGTAGATTATCGGAGTCAAAAGCACTGTAATCGGCGTTGCATACGTAAAGATTCCCAATGCGAATATCAAAATATTGCACAATGATAATAAAGTAACCGTAACAATATCTTTAACTTTCAACCTGTCTTTATTCATTTTAATCCTCCTATTTTAGAAAAATATTTATCATAAAAATTAATATCACACAGCTCATCAATAAATAATCTAATAATTTAAAATGCAAAGAAACATATGAGGTTTTTTTATGTTTTAAAGCTATTCCTCTCGTTTCAGCCGATGCCGATAATGTTTCTCCTATCCTTATAACTCTGAAAATTAAAGAGATAATAAGTGCTTCCAAATATGCTACCTTCTTTTGAATGATGTTTTTACACTTGGCGTTTTCTCTATTTTTAAGAACCTGCCTCGACAAATAAAAATCATTTTGAAGTACCGGAAAAAATCTGAATGAAACGGACAAAATCAATATTATTTTTTCAGGCACTCTGATTTTTCTAAGTCCGGCAATCATATTTGTCGCTCCCCGTCCTGAAAGAATAATGGGAAACAGCATAAATAGAAGAATAAATCTCGGTAACAGATTTGCCGTAAACATTGTAATTTCACAAGGAAATATGAATTCAAGCCCATAGATAACACCTATTATTATTGAAGCCGCAGTAAAAATTTTATATCTTCTGTTAGCAATAGAAAATACAAGTGCCGACAGATTATATTCAAAAATCAAGTGTTTATTATCTATTCCCGCCGCAATCATACAAAGAATTAAAAACAGCAAATTCGTTCTCGGATCTAAAAATTTTTTTACGGTGTTTGAATGCTCTCTATTTTGATGACATTTTGCTTCAAAAGTTTTTTTAATCTTTTCAATATCCTTATTGCTGTCTATTTCATAAATTTGACCTATAACCCCGTCCTTAATTTCCAAACATTTATTTGCAACCGCAGCGATAAATTCTAAATCGTGGCTTATGACTATCACTATCTTATGCGACCTCATATCCTTTATCAGTTCCACTATTGTATCCAAGCTTTTTTTATCCATTCCCGATGTAGGCTCGTCCAAAACAACCACACTCTTATCAGAAAGATATGCCGTCATCAGAGTCAATTTCTGCATTTGACCTCCGGAAAGAGAAAAAGGGTGTCTGTTTCTATACTCCCACATATCAAATCTTTTAAGCAAAGGCTCTATGTTGGCATATTTAGACGGGTTTACACTATATTTAAGCTCGGACAATACGGAATTTGTAAAAAATTGAAATTCAGCCTCCTGCATAATAAACAGGCTTTTTTGCGACAAATCTTTATAAGACAGCTCCTCTTCGTTAAGTCTTATGCTGTCATATTCAGATTTAAGTAATCCGGATATACATTTCCCCAAGGTTGTTTTTCCGCAACCGTTCCTTCCGATCAGGCAATTAACCTCTCCTAAAGAGGCGGTAAAAGATAAGTTCTTTAAAATTTTTTCTTTCTTATAGGCAAAAGACAGATTTTTTATTTCCAATTTATCGCTTTGTTTTATTGCTTGTGTGTTTTCCGGCTCTATCTGTTTCAAATCAGTAACTCTTAAACACATATCATTTAACTCATTTTTAGAAAAAGACTGAAATTTGTTTTTATCATATTTTTCATATATAGAGCCGTTTTTCATAAGCCAAAATTCATCTGCCAAGTCTTGAAGATAGTACAGCCTATGCTCGCTTATTATTAAAGTCTTTCCCTCTTTTTTAAGCAACAATAAAATCTTCTTTAACTTTTCTATTGCCGAATAATCTAAATTGGCAGTCGGTTCATCAAGTAAAATAATATCCGTATCCGTTGACCACGCCGCCATAATTGCTATTAACTGCCTCTCTCCGCTTGAAAGTTTAAATACCTCCCTGTTTTCCAAATACTCCAATCCGAATTTTGAAAAAGCCTCCTTTGTTCTATTTCTGATTATTTCAGGCGACACTCCCCTATTTTCAAGCCCGAAAGAAATTTCAGTATCACTCTCCATCGTAAAAAATTGACTTCTGGGATCTTGAAAAACAGATGAAATCACCTCTCCGACCTCTCCAATATTCTTATCAGCCATATCCTGTGAATTTACTGATATATATCCGTTAAATACACCATCATAAAATTCGGGAATCAGACGATTTAAGCATCTTAGTAATGTCGATTTTCCACAACCGCTTTCTCCGCAAAGAACTGCACATTCACCTTTCGATATACTGCCTGTCACATTTTTTAATGTCTTTTCTTTATTCGATTCATAAGAAAAGTCAATTTTAAAATCCAAAATATTTTCAGATATTTCCTCCGTCTTTTCCATAAACTTAATCCTTATTTCATAAAATTCTTAAAAATCTTTTCCCAACCCGCCGCAATAAATTCTCCCAACATTTTTATATACTCAATAGTTTCATCTTTGCTGTATTCCTTTTCAATTGTTGATTCATAAATAATTCCACTAAATCCAATTTTAAACTGCTTATATCAGAATCAATATTTTTCTTTATGAATATTTGTGTTTCGGATATCTTGTTTTTTATCATTTCACTAAATATGGATTCAGCCGAACTTCCTTTACTGCAACATAGCAAAAGCTTACACTCATCATAATACTCAAACAGGACATCTATATGTCTTGCGGTTTCTTCCTCTATACTGCTTAAGAAATTATCAAAATTACCGTCTATACAATAATTCATATATGCTTCCCTGTTGTCTTTTCTTTCATTATCCAAAACTTCTAAAAGTTCTTCAATCAGACTGTGGAAAAGTTCGTCTTTTCCTTTATATCTTGTATATATAGCTCCCGTTGTAACTCCTGCTCTCTTAGCAATATTCCCTATTGAAGCGGATTGAAATCCGTTTTGCAAAAATTCAATTTTAGCAGCTTCAATTATCGGCTTATCTAATTTATGATTTCTGTTAGCCACCGCTGTTCCTCCATACAACAAAAATATATCTTCAATATTACAATCAATAATACGGTTATCAATAATGCTGTTATTGATTATATATCATTTCAACATATAAGGCAAGAGGTAAAATTAAAAAATCAACTATAAATTCCAATAGCAAATGTCCTCTTTTTTGTAAAGAGTTTGCTATTCTAAATTTATATAATTTTATTGTACTTATATGCTTTATATAGTTCGTCCGGTACATAGATCTTTTTTTCCTTTTACGTAGATATATTTTCTATCATCTGTCATTTATTAAAGTCCTCCTTTTTGTTCAAAATTTTCCAATTTGCTTTTTTGAACAAAAAAGGAGGACCTCATTTTGATATACAAAGTACTCTAAAAAGTATACATATTTTTAATGGTTTAATATCACATTTTAATAAAGCAAGTCTATATACCTCTCATAAAAATCATTACTGATTTAATCAATAAATTTCAATTTTATTAAATTTTTAAAAGACAGACTTTTGAAATCTGTCTTTTTTATATAAAAATAACAAGATAGTTAGCTATAATTTGCCTATATGAAAGTAAACTTTCAATATAGGCAAATTCAGCCAACTATCAAAATCGTATTTACTATTTCTACATTACTATATATTTTTTAAATACTCTATAATACATAAAATAACAACAAAGTACGCCTAAAGAAGCTATAAAAAGCAAATTTCCATAGGCAATTTATCCGTAAACACCTCAAAAACCATATTCCCAAAGGGAATCAGCATAAGAGATAACATTTTTCTGATTGATAAACCCCCGCTTAAACACTCTTTTGGAATAGTTTTTTGATAAAGTACAAAAATAGACATATGTACCGGCATCATTGCAGCTACTACCAAACAGTCAACAATGGTTATAAATATAACTGTAAGTGTCATAAAATGAATTATGTTTATTATTTTAGAAATACAATAAAAAAGCTCTTCACCATAAAATATATGAAGAGCCTTTGTTAAAATTCCTATCAAATATTTGCACATAAATTTCAAATAAAAATAAATCATTTATAAAGAAATAGCTATTTTACTATATTTCAAAATTTACCAAAACAATCAATAATTATACATCAATTACTGATAACTAACATTTTTAATATTATGCTTATACAAGAAGAACCCAAAATCACAGAATACTTCCTTTACTGTCACAGCCTACAGAGATGCTATAATTAGTAGAAAAGCCTAAATTGGTAGTCCTTTTGAACTTGTAATTGACACGAGCACGCCTACTACCATTTCCATGAGTTGTCACCTCTTCACCGGTGATATCTCCACCTTGATTATATGTGACCCTACCGCTACTACTAGAAACCGTTACTGTTTTATTTTTACTATCCCAATTAAAAGTCCCCTCAACCTCATATTCTACCAATACAGTTTTTGGCAACACAGCGGAGCCTCTTTTAACATAACTCACAGTTCCAATAGTAGAATAAAGTGTAAAAGGTTTGTCAACATATGTTTTTTCAATTATGTATGAGCCGTCTTCTCTATCTATTCTCTTAGTAGATAATAAATACATTTTGGAAATATCTTTACCAAAATTTTCCATGTTTTTTATTTCAGCTGATACATTCGCACTGAATAATGAAACAATCATGCTAATAGAAAAAAAATACCGCACAAATTCTTTTTATCATATTTTTCATACTTTTTATTCCTTCTATTTAATCTATTTAAAATAGCTATTTAAAATATCCTATTACCACCCTTACACCATATGAGCCATCATCCAGTTTAGCACTTTTTGGAAACATGGTATATGGCAAAGCTTCTATTTCAAACATATCCATAGCGTCAAATTCCGCAGTTGAACCATGACCTACATTAAAATATGATTTTACATTTTCGGTATCATCTTCAGGTTCGGCATATTCTTTGTTAACGGTAATAACAGTGGATATTTTAATCTTTTTTATTTCATTGACTTTATATTTTTGATCCTTATAGCCTAACAGTTTTTCAACATCTACCTTGTTTTTAAATTCTGAAACTAATTTTTTATTTCCGGCTTTATTCAATATTTTTTCTTGAGTAATAGCTTGTTTTAAATATAAATATATATTTTCCTTTACCATTTTTTGAAGCTCGTCATCGGAGGCACAGCTTGAATCGACAGTAATTGAAAATTTATATTTTTCCTTAATTACTTCTTTTTCAATATCAATCTTTGAACTTGCAAAAGTCGTACCGGTTCCGGACATTACAATAAATACGGCTGACATGCATAAAAATAATTTTTTTATAATTTTATTCATTGGTATCCTTTTCTTCCTTTCTTTCATTTAGATAAGTAATTAAAAATCTATAAAGCACCAAATTACATCAAACATTATCACCCTTGTGTCAAGTATTGGATACATATTTTTTTCAAATTTCCAATCAACTTTTTTTACTCTATTTTAACTTTAAAATTGGATTTTTCAAGAGCTTGTTTATCAGG
>CAUUGW010000100.1:0-5771 GCA_963544785.1 uncultured Lachnospiraceae bacterium
CAGAGAACTTGGTGAGTACAAGTCGCAGACGCAGTACGAACCTAGTCGTAGGCATACCGACGCCCTTAGCGATTTGCGAACAAAGTGAGCAAGAGCTTAGTAGTCGGTATGTAAATTAAGACTGTGAGAGTTTTGCGATAGCAAATTCGGACAAAAGCCATTAATTAGAGAATACGAGTAAAGCGATGTATGAGCTTAGTTTAAGTTTATCCTAAACACTTAACGAAAACGAGTCAAGAACAAAGTTTTAAGTATAGAATAGAAGAAAAAGCTTGACGAAATCAGTACACTATTTAAAATATCTGATTGTATTATATAGAAAGATAGGAGGTATTAAGCTTTGAACAGAAATCAAATAGATTATCAAGAGCTGGAAAAAGTCTTAGGAAAGAAAATAGAGCCTGATGATTTTATACCTCCTGTTATCACTGATACAGTATTTAAATTTTTGTTCGGAACGGAAGAAAACAAAGAATTCTTACAAGACCTTTTAATTGCAATACTTGGAATGAAAAGAGAGGATTTAGAAGAGCTTACTTATCAAAATACGGAGCTTTTACCTAATATTTTATCTGAAAAGAAAAATTATCTTGATATAAGAATAAAATTAAAAACCGGAGAAGAAATCGATATTGAAATTCAAAGGTTTCACTCAGCAGATATTTTGGACAGGTTTTTGTATTATTGGGCAAATATGTTTACCAAGCAGTTGAAAATAGGTCAGAAATATAAAGACCTTAACAAATGTATCTGTATTAATATCTTAGAGTTTAAATTAAGTGAATTTGATGATTGTCATTTAACATATCATATCTATGACGATAAATATAAGTCTATTTTTAGCGATTTATTGGAAATTCATTTATTGGAATTACCGAAAACAGATGAATTACAGGAGATGAATAAGGAACTCTATCAATGGTTGAAGTTTATTCAGTCAAATAGCAGAAGGGAGATGAAAGGAATGAGCAAAACAAGTCCGATGCTTAAAAAAGCGATTGCAAGATTGGAAACATTCAATCAAGATGATGATGCCTATCTTGATGCGGTTAAAGAATACTTTTATCGCCTTGATGAAGCTAATTATATGGAATATAGCGAAAAAAGAGGACTTGAGCGTGGACTTGCACAAGGACGTTTAGAAGGACGTTTAGAAGGACAGCGTGAAGGACGTCGTGAAGGACGTCGTGAAGGTAAACTTGAGGGAGTCCAAGAAGCAAGCGTTGAGATTGCTAAAAAATTGAAAATCAATAACAGTCCAATTGCATTGATTGTGAAAGTTACGGGACTTTCTAAAGAGGAAGTGGAAAGATTGTAAGGGTGAGTGTACTGACCATAATTAATCTAACTGTGTGTCTAGCCAGAGAACTTAGTGAAAGCGAGCCACAGGCGAAGCTTGAGCTTAGTCGTAGGCATAGGCAGAGAGCTTAATGAGTGCAAGCCAAAGGCGAAGCACGAATTTAGCCGTAGCCATGTCATCGCCGTTATAGCCAGAGAACTTGGTGAGTACAAGTCGCAGACGCAGTACGAACCTAGTCGTAGGCATACCGACGCCCTTAGCGATTTGCGAACAAAGTGAGCAAGAGCTTAGTAGTCGGTATGTAAATTAAGACTGTGAGAGTTTTGCGATAGCAAATTCGGACAAAAGCCATTAATTAGAGAATACGAGTAAAGCGATGTATGAGCTTAGTTTAAGTTTATCCTAAACACTTAACGAAAACGAGTCAAGAACAAAGTTTTAAGTATAGAATAGAAGAAAAAGCTTGACGAAATCAGTACACTATTTAAAATATCTGATTGTATTATATAGAAAGATAGGAGGTATTAAGCTTTGAACAGAAATCAAATAGATTATCAAGAGCTGGAAAAAGTCTTAGGAAAGAAAATAGAGCCTGATGATTTTATACCTCCTGTTATCACTGATACAGTATTTAAATTTTTGTTCGGAACGGAAGAAAACAAAGAATTCTTACAAGACCTTTTAATTGCAATACTTGGAATGAAAAGAGAGGATTTAGAAGAGCTTACTTATCAAAATACGGAGCTTTTACCTAATATTTTATCTGAAAAGAAAAATTATCTTGATATAAGAATAAAATTAAAAACCGGAGAAGAAATCGATATTGAAATTCAAAGGTTTCACTCAGCAGATATTTTGGACAGGTTTTTGTATTATTGGGCAAATATGTTTACCAAGCAGTTGAAAATAGGTCAGAAATATAAAGACCTTAACAAATGTATCTGTATTAATATCTTAGAGTTTAAATTAAGTGAATTTGATGATTGTCATTTAACATATCATATCTATGACGATAAATATAAGTCTATTTTTAGCGATTTATTGGAAATTCATTTATTGGAATTACCGAAAACAGATGAATTACAGGAGATGAATAAGGAACTCTATCAATGGTTGAAGTTTATTCAGTCAAATAGCAGAAGGGAGATGAAAGGAATGAGCAAAACAAGTCCGATGCTTAAAAAAGCGATTGCAAGATTGGAAACATTCAATCAAGATGATGATGCCTATCTTGATGCGGTTAAAGAATACTTTTATCGCCTTGATGAAGCTAATTATATGGAATATAGCGAAAAAAGAGGACTTGAGCGCGGACTTGCACAGGGACTTGAGCGTGGACTTGCACAGGGCTTGGAGCGTGGACTTGCACAGGGACATCGTGAGGGAGCCCGAGAAGCCGGTGTTGAGATTGCTAAAAAATTGAAAAGCAAGAATAGTCCTATTTCGTTTATTGTAGATGTTACAGGTCTTTCTGAAGATGAAGTGGAAAGATTGTAAGAAAATGAAACAAGAAATAAGGATTAAATAAAGTAGAATACGATATGCAATATTTTATATATAAATTAAATTATCGTAAATAAAAAAACAAAGGAGAAATCAAAAGAAATGAATTTTAAACAATGGAGAAAATCTATTGTGAGCATAGCTTTGTCATTGACGATGCTTGTAATTCCGATAGGAATGTTTGCAGGAACAAGTAAGACAGCCTATGCCGCAAAAGCGACTGCCAAGACAGACTTCTATGAGTACCTTAATAAAGACTGGTTCAAAAAGAACAAGCTTAAATCAGATGAAGCCTCAGTCAATAATTTTTCCATTCTTCGTAAACAGACTGAAAAAAACATTAAAAAGATACTGGAGAATTTGGAGAAAAATTATGACAGCCTAAAAGAGGGCAGTGATGAAAAGAAATTGATAGATTTCTATAGAGAAGCTAAAGATTTTAAAACAAGAGATCAGATGGGATTTAAACCTGTCAAAGAATATACGGACGCTATCAAAGCCGTATCAAATATCAAGGAAATGAATGACATCGCTATAAAGTTAAGTACAAAGAATTATGCGTCAGGACTGGTGATGGGGGCGGAAGTTGACAGAAAAAACAGCAATAAGAACATACTTTATATAAGCACACCCTATGTAGGACTGGATAAGTTCTATTTTGACGGTAAGGATGAATATTCCAAAAACGTACAAAAGGCATATAAGACCTATATGACAGAGGTATTTGTATTAAGCGGAGACAGCAAGGAAGAGGCGAATAAGAAGGCAAATCTTGTATTTGATTTTGAAAAGAAAATGGTATCTTCTTATCTGACACAGGAAGAAGCAAGCGATATAGACAAGCAGTATCATATAATGACGGTAGCACAAATAAAGCAGTTGATACCCAATTTGGATTTTGAAACTATGCTTAAGACATTGGGATTCGATAAGGCTGAAAAGATAGTTGTAATGCAACCTGAGGCTTTAAAAATGCTGAATAAAATGTATACGCCTGATAATCTGCCGGCACTTAAGGCACAGCTTGAGTTCCAAGTTATAAACAGCAACACTTTATGCTTATCAAAGGATCTTATAAAGGCTGCAACCAAGTATGATAAGGCTTTTTCAGGTGTGTATAAGCTTGATAATGATGAAGAACTGGCATACAAGGCTCTAAATGCGATATTCGGAGAGCTGCTCGGCAAGGTCTATGTGGAGAATTATTTCTCTGAGGATACAAAACAGGATATTCTGAATATGATTGATGATATCCATAAGGTATATAAGAAAAGAATCAAGGCTGTTAAATGGTTAAGCGATGCCACAAAGAAGAAAGCCATCAAGAAAATTGACACTATGATGAAGAAGGTGGGATATCCTGACAAATGGACGGATTTCTCAAAGGCTGATATAAAGACTTATGAGCAGGGCGGAAACCTTGTAAGTAATACAGAGCAGATTATAGCCGTGTATAATGCCAAGACCAGAGCTCGTCTGAACAAGACTCCGGACAGAACGGAGTGGAGTTTGACTCCTCAAGAGGTTAATGCGTATTACAATCCTCAAAATAACGAGATTGTATTCCCTGCGGCAGTATTCCAAGCTCCGTTTTATGATGTAAAAGCTGACAAAGAATCCAATTTAGGTGGAATCGGAGCTATTATCGGACACGAAACCAGCCACGCTTTTGATGATAACGGTGCATTGTTTGATGAAAAAGGAAATATGGTCAACTGGTGGAATAAGAAAGATTACGAGAAATTTAAGGTAAAGGTAAAGAAAGCGGCGGATATTTTCTCAGCAATTGAGGTTCTGCCCGGATACCATATCAACGGAGAAATCTCAACCGGAGAAATTATTGCGGATTTGGGCGGTCTGACAGTGGCTATTGAGGTTGCCAAGCAGAAAGGTTACGATACAAAGAAAGTATTTGAAGCCTACGGAAAGGTATGGAGGGATATTAAGACCAAGGAGGCTCTTATAGGCAATTTAACTGACGTACATCCTCCGGGCAAGTATAGAGTAAATAATATCGTAAATCTGCTTGATCAGTTCTACAAGGATTTTGATATCACTGAAAAAGATCCTATGTATGTAAAACCTGAGGACAGATTACAGGTATGGTAAAGAATTAAAAATATCTGTCAGATAAGGCAGTAGGTTATAATATATCTATTAAAGGGATCGTAAAAACTCCATTAAGCAAAAAATCGCTCAAACCTCAGGGTCTGAGCGATTTTTTTGTATAATGAATTATTGCTTAATCAAAAAAAGTTATTATGATGTGAGGATTTCCGCCGTTTCCACATCGTCAAGGACAAGAATCTCTTCAATTATTTCTTTTATTATTCCCTTTTGCTTGGGCTGTACCGTGATTATTGCACAGAAAAAATTCTCATCATACGGCTTGTTATTTGAAATTCTTGATATTTCTATATTATCTATTTTTAAATTATGTGAATCAAATATTTCAAATATTCTGTCCAGGGATTCTTTATTCCTGTATTCTATATACAAGGTTTTATCCGATGCTACGGTTTTTATATTATATTCAAACTTTGAGAACAGCGATTCTACGATGAAAATTAAAATGGTAGCGATAAGTCCTCCCTCATAAAAGCCGGCACCGAAAGTCAGTCCTATTATAGCGACTGAAAAAAGTCCCGCCGATGTCGTGAGTCCTCGAACATGTCTTTTAGAAGTGGTAATAATAGCTCCCGCTCCGATAAAACCTATGCCGGCTATGACCTGTGCTCCAAGTCTTGACATATCCGTGGGATAGTGCATATAGATACTTAAAAATTCTCCGGTGAGTGTGGTAATGCAGGCACCGACACAGATTAGAATATGTGTACGAAAGCCTGCCGGACGTCTTTTATATTCTCGTTCTATTCCGATAATACCGCCGCATAAAAGTGATAACATCATCCTTACAAACACTGAAACAAAGGTCAAATTTCTTAGATTATTGAAAAAAGTAATCACG
>CAUUGW010000101.1:0-5653 GCA_963544785.1 uncultured Lachnospiraceae bacterium
TTATAATAGTTACGGCGGGTTTTGGAATATTTGCAATGACGGATTTTCATAGGATATTTGATTATTTTAAAGTGGCATTATGTATAAATAAACATTCTTTTGTAGGAGCTGATTTTTATTATTATTTCAATAATTTTAAAATTATAATTTTAATTACTGTTTTGGCGGCATATCCGATTTATCCGTATCTTAGAGATAAATTATATGTTTCTTGTAATAAAAGGGTGATAAGTATAGCTCAAGTTGTATTTTTAGGTGTGTTTATATGTTTATTTCTTATAAGTGTATCAAGCCTTGTTGCCGACAGTTACAGCCCTTTCCTATACTTTAGATTTTAATTATGGAGTTTACCTATGAAAAGATCACAATATTTAAGATTGATTTCAATATTAGTTTCTGTTATAACAGTAAGTTTTACTATTTTATTCCTGTTTACAAATCCGGCAAAGTATAAAAAAGAGCCTATATTTTCAGAAAATGAAAACAGGTATTTAAGTACGTTGCCGAAGTTAAGCTTTAAAAGTTTACAGGACGGATCTGCTACAAAAGGAATTCAGGACTGGTTTTCCGATAACTTTGCGGCAAGAGATTTTTTTATGAATGTGAGGGCATATTCTGAAAGACTGCTTTGTAAGACTGAGATAAATGATGTTTATTTATGCAAAGACGGTTTTTTGATAGAAAAGCCGAAGGCTGATGACATGCTTGATAAGGTAGCACGTATTTTCAGCTCTTTTAATAATAAGATAAAGGCAAAAGACGTGTCACTTATGCTTGTGCCCACCGCCATTACCGTATATTCCGACAAATTGCCGGCACATGCGGATTCCGGCAGTCAAATTGAATATATGAACAGACTCTACGAGCTTTCAGGAATAAAAAGAATAGATGTGAGCGATACCTTGATAAAGGCGGCTGAAAAATATAATGCGGATAGCTATGAGAACAGTCTATATTACAGGCTTGACCATCACTGGACATCTCTCGGGGCTTATTTTGCCTATGATAAATTTTGTAAAGATAAGGGGATAGAGGCGGTACCGTTTGATAAATTAAATAAGCAAAAAATATCTGATAATTTTAAAGGAACCGTTTATTCTAAGGTAAATGATTTCAGTATAAATGGTGAAATAATGTATTCTTATGACAACAGTGACAGGGTTAAAGTAAGATATTCTGATATTGATAAGGATTTTGATACACTTTATGCCAAAGAATATTTGAATAAGAAAGATAAGTATTCCTACTTTTTAAATAACCTGCATGGATACACCTGTATTGAAAATTTGGACAGTAAGAACGACAGGGAGCTGGTAGTTATAAAGGACAGCTATGCCAACTGCCTTGTTCCTATGCTTGTTAAGCATTATAAAAAAATCCATGTGTTCGATACCAGAATATATAAAGAAAGGGTGAGCGATTTTATAAATAAAAACAGTTCCTTAGAGGTGCTTATTTTATATAATTTAGCCACAATAAATAATGATACCGGAATAGGTGGTATAATGTGAATATCTGAAAAGGACAAGGGACTGTCACACTAAGAAATATATCCTGTGATATTTTTCTTAAGTGTGACAGTCCCTGTTTTATTTATAAAGTTATAAAGTAAGCGAGTTAAGTTCCTTATATATTCCGTCCTCATTCATAAGCTGTGTGTGAGTTCCGTCCTGAACTATTCCGTTCTCGGTGCATACCAATATTCTCTTGGCATTTCTTATGGTGGATAATCTGTGTGCAATCACTAATGTGGTACGGTTTTCAGCCAAGCTTTCAAAGGATTGCTGTACGATTTTTTCACTGGCATTGTCAAGTGCGGAGGTCGCTTCATCAAGTATCAGAATTGCGGGATTTTTTAAGAATACTCTGGCTATTGATATTCTTTGCTTTTGACCGCCCGAGAGCTTCACGCCCCTTTGTCCTATGTCGGAATCATATCCGTCATTTAATTCCATAATGAAATCATGAGCGTTTGCAGCCTTTGCCGCTTTTATGATCTCTTCCATTGAAGCGTTTTCTTTTCCGTAGGCGATATTTTCGGCTATTGTTCCGGCAAAGATATAGACATCCTGCTGAACTATTCCCACCTGATTTCTAAGGTCCTTTAATTTAATATCCCGGATATCAATATTATCTATCAAAATCTGTCCGTCAGTCAGCTCATAGAACCTCGGAATCAGACTGCAAATAGTGGTTTTTCCTGCACCCGAAGGTCCTACTATCGCTATGTATTCTCCCTTGTCTATCTTAAGATTTATATTCGATAAGACGGATTCGTTATCATTATATCCGAAAGACACATTTTTGAATTCTATAGAGCCTTCAGCCTTATCAAGGCTTATTGCACCATCCTTATCCGCAATGTCGGGAGATATAGCCATCATCTCCAAGAATCTGCTGTAGCCTGAATAACCGTTCTGAAACATCTCCGTGAAGTTTCCGAGCTTGAATATCGGTTCAATCACCGCATTCAGGTATAAAATAAAGGTCAAAAGATCATTTTGTGTCAGTTTATTTTGCAGCAGCAGATATATTCCCGCTACCAGAACGACCACCTTTATAAGCTCAAAGAGTGCGGTCATACCTGAGAAAAACTGTCCAAGTATTTTATAGGTTTTTTTCTTTGATTTAAGAAACTGCCCGTTCCCCTCCTCAAACTTTTCAAGCTCAAGTCTTTCATTTCCGAAAGATTTTACGGCTCTGATACCCGATAAGGAATCCTCTATCTGTCCGTTTATTATACCTATGTTTTTCCTGTTTTCGCTGAAAGCATTACCCATATACTGATTCATAATGGAGATAAATGCCACTATAATCACAATCATTGCAAAAAGGATTATTGAAAGCACAACATTTATTCTGAATAAAATTACAGTCGCACCTATTATGGTAATAATAGAAATGCAGATGTCTTCGGGTCCATGGTGCAGAAGTTCCGTGATGTCAAAGAGGTCCGATGTTATCCTTGAGAGCAGATTTCCGACCTTTTGATTATCATAAAATGAAAAGGACAGTTTCATATAGTGTGAAAAAATATCCGTCCTCATGTTTCTTTCGATGTATGCTCCCAAAACATGCCCGTAATACCCCATAAAATAGTTGCAAGCGGCTGAAATTACAATAAGGCAGAGCATTATAACGGTAGGCATTACTACAAGGCTTTTTACCACATCCGCCACATTAAAGTCTCCTTTATTAATAATTGTTCCTGCACGGTTTATTATATCCCTTATGAATAAGGGGATAGCAAGGGCACAAACGGAGCTTATAAGTGCAAACGACAGGTCTGCAAAAAACAGCCATTTATACGGTTTATAATATGCAATTAATTTTTTTAATGATGCAAGTTTTTTCATAAAATCCTTTTTATTTTATTTTTTTATATCTTCGATAAAACCCTCACCGAAAACCTCTCTGACGTCGCTGATTATTATAAAGGCTTTAGGATCTGAATTTGCAACACAGCAACGCAAGTTAAAAATTTCAGTCTTGCTCACCACACACATCAGCATGGTCTTATCTTTTTTGGAGTACATACCGATACAATCTATTGCGGTAACACCTCTTCCCAAGTTATCAAATATGGCATTTGTCACGTCTGTACGCATATCAGTAATAATAAATGCCGCCTTGGCAAACTTTGTACCCTCAAGCATGGCATCTATTATCTTCATAGCGATATATATTGAAATAATCGCATAAAGTGAGGTTTTGATTCCGAAAACCACAACACCCGCAATCACAATAACGGCATCTATCACCTGCATTATCTGACTTATTGAAAAACGGTTGCGAAGACCGTCATGTATGAGTACCGCCAACATATCGGTGCCGCCGGTAGTGGTATCATAAAGCAGTACCATTCCAAGTCCTATTCCTACCGTTACCCCGCCGAATATGCTGGTAAGAAACAGATCGTCCTTTATGGGGGCAAAGCTCGGTATGACAAGCAGCCAGAACGACAGGAATGCAACGGCTAAAAACGTTCTCAAAAGGTATTTTCCGCCGTGTTTTTTAAACGCAAACAAGAACAGCGGAATATTAAGTACGGCGTTGGTAAGCCATAACGGGATTCCGCTATTTTTAAAAATCCTGCTTGTAAAATCTTTTAAAATAATTGCAACTCCTCCAAAGCCGCCTGTTACCATACCTACAGGATCGTAGAACATGGAGGTGGCGAGTGCTATGAGTCCGCTGCCGAAAAATATAAATAAAAACCCCAACCATTTGGGTCTCTTGTTCAAAATATTCATATATCGGTTCATCTCTTATTCAGTAAATATCTCATCAGATCCTCCTGAATTTTTTCAAGAGGAAGCTCGCTGCAAACAGCCCCTATTTTCTTAGCTTCCATAGGCATACCGTAAACCACACAGGTTTCTTTGTTCTGACCTATGGTATAGCCTCCGGCGGAGCGTATCAGGTGTAAGGTCTTTGCACCGTCAGATCCCATTCCCGTCAATATAATTCCTATGGCATTGCTCCTGTAAATGGAAGCTACGGATTCAAAAAGATGATCGACGGCAGGAATTACACCATGTATCCTTGGACCCTCAAAGCAATTTGCGGTAATATTATTTCCTGTTTTTGTGAGCTTCATATGTAAGCCGGATGGAGCAAGGTAAATATTTCCGGGAATGATTTTATCTCCGTGACGAGCCTCGTGAACAGGCATTTTACAAAGCTTATTTAAACGTTCCACATACATACCCGTAAACCCCGGAGCCATATGTTGAGTGATAACAACGGGAGGAAATTTTTCCGGAAGATTTTTTATCACCTGAATTGTAGCTTCTGTACCGCCGGTAGATGCTCCTATCGCCACTATCATATTGTTTATTACATTAAATGATATGAGTTTTTTTGAAAGATTAGACATAGAAGCGGGAGAGGAAACTCGTGAGCTTCCAAGCTGAACCTTGGATATTGCGGCGGTCTTTACCTTTTGAATAAGAAAGGTGGCGAAAGCAGTTTTGTTTTGACTCTGTACAAAATCAGGCTTTCCTAAAAAATCCACGGCACCGGCATTTAAAGCATCAAATACCGTTACATTAAGTGAGGATACTAAAATAACAGGGACCTTATATTGTGGCAAAAGTTCTCCAAGCATCTCTATTCCCGACATTCCCGGCATCTGTATATCAAGGGTTACCACATCAGGCTTTTGACTCAAAATTTTCGGCATAGCATCCTTAGCGTTGGATGCAGTGTCAATCACTTCAAATGTTGGAACGGTAGATAAAATCTCTCTAATAAAGTTTCTGAATAAAGGAGAGTCGTCTACAACAATAATTCTGGTTTTATTAAGCATTTTATTCCGCCTTTTTTATAATTTCTTTCTAAAAGTAGAGGGCATAACATAATCATAAGGATTTTTGAGCTTTGCAAGGCTCTCCGAATGTCCTATACACAGATAACCGCCCGGATTCGTAGCTCCGTAAAAACGATTAATCAGCCCCTCTTTTGTGGGAGCATCAAAATAAATCATAACATTTCTGCAAAAAATTATGTCGAATTTTGTCTTAAACTGAATTTCATCCATCAAGTTAAATGTGCGAAATACGACATTTTTTCTGATTTTGGGAGAGATTCCGTATGTACTGTCAGGATTTTTGACAAAATATTTGGCAAGCCATTCCTTGGGCAGATCTTT
>CAUUGW010000102.1:0-5641 GCA_963544785.1 uncultured Lachnospiraceae bacterium
TAATTGATTTCGATTTTCATTTATTATATAATACATACCAGATAAAAACAAGTAAAAAGCAAGCAAAAAAACTGAATAATATTAAAAACAACGTAGAATATAGTTTCTACAATTAGTCTAAAAAGGATATTTTATAGTCAATTAAATTAAAAAAGGAGGAGCTTTAATTGAAAGACAAGAAAAAACCTATACTGAAAAGGCTGATGCCCTATGCCGGTAAAAAAGGCATCTTGCTTTATATTGCAATGATTATGTCTGCGGTTTCAGGCATTATGGTTCTGATGCCTATGGTTTTTATTCATAGGATTGTAAACAGTTTAATTTTAAATGACACGGTAGATTTTGCATATGTAAGGGAAAATTCGATTTATGCCGCTATATTTGCGATCTCAGGCTTATTTATATACCTTATAGGTCTTATTTTATCTCATATTTTTGCATTTGAGGTGGAGGACACTATTATTAAGAGTTCGGTAAGACAACTGATGAATAAACCGCTTGGATATTTTGACGACAAAGAGAGCGGGAGAATAAGAAATGTAATTGTATCGGGGGCGGCTGAAACCCATTCTTTTTTGGCACATCAGCTCCCTGATATGGCGATGACGGTCATATCGCCGATAGTTTTGCTTGTATTTTTCTTTATTTTTAATTGGAAATTGGGGCTTGCAAGTATGATACCCATGATTATCGGAATGATACTTATGTCGGCGATGATGACGGCTCAAACCAAGAAAATGAAAGACGAGTATTACGGAATGCTTTCAGATCTGTCTTCTCAGACCGTGGAATATGTCAGAGGTATTCCGGTGGTTAAGGCATTTGCACAAAGTGTTGAAAGTTTTGACAGGTTATATTCATTAATTACGAAAATAAAGGACATTGTACTTAAGCTCACTATGAGCTATACAAACAAGATGTCATGGTTTGAAACGGTTTCCACATCTACGGCATTTTTCTTGGTGCCTGTGGCATTATTGCTGATAAAATTTAATGGAAATTTGTCGAATGTGGTAGCTGATTCCGTGATTTATTTTCTGATAGGTCCTACATTTGCCGTTTTTATTATGAGATCAGCTGCGATTACACAATTCAGCTATTTTGCGGAGCTTGCTTTAGACAAAATCGAAAAGATACTTAAATTTGATGATTTTATTTATGGGGATAAGACAAGCACCGATGTGGGGATCGAGTTTAAAAACGTGAGTTTTTCTTATGGCGATGAAAATGTACTTGATGATATTTCATTTAAAGTCAACAAGGGAGAAAGGGTTGCATTAGTCGGGTCGTCAGGCGGCGGAAAAACCACTATAGCAAGGCTTGCCGCCAGATTTTATGACATTAAATCCGGTGAAATTCTTATTGGGGGAATGAACATAAAAGACTACGAAAAAGAGGCTTTAATGAAAAAAATCGCCTTTGTTTTTCAAAATTCCAAGCTGTTTAAAATGAATTTAAGGGAGAATCTTCTAATAGCGAAACCCGATGCAAGTGATGAAGAGATAGAAGGTGCTTTGATAAATTCAGGTTCTAAAGAGATAGTAGAAGGCTTAAAAAACGGTCTTGATACCGTTTACGGAACAAAAGGGACATATTTTTCGGGAGGAGAGGCTCAAAGACTTTCTATAGCGAGGGCTTTTCTTAAAGATGCGGATATTATAATTTTAGATGAAGCCACAGCCTTTGCAGATCCTGAAAACGAACATTTGATTCAGGAATCTTTTAAGAAACTCTCAAAAAACAAGACAACACTGATGATTGCCCACAGATTATCTACAGTAGTAGATGCGGACAGGATTTTGGTTATTGATAAGGGTAAAATTGTGGAAGAGGGTAAACATTCGGATTTGACAGCTATGAACGGGCACTATAAAAGGCTATGGGATGAATACCGAAAATCTGTGGACTGGAAGATAGGAGGTTGAGATATGGTTTCTCATTTTATGAAACGATACGCTATGTCGGAAAAGGGAGCAATTAATTTAAAAAAAGCCATCTTTTCACACACGTTTGTTAATTTAACAAAATTATTTGCACCGATGGTTGCCTTTATGTTCCTATTTCAATATATAGGCATCTTAAAGGGTGACAAGAGTTATAATTTTACCCCCGTTCATTACATTGTACTGATTGCGGTCATGATGATTGTGATGTTTTTAGTTGCAAGATGGGATTATGTGAGGCTTTATACCAATGTGTATAACGAGAGTGCAAATTCAAGGATTGATTTAGCGGAAAGATTAAAGAAGTTACCTCTTTCCTATTTCGGTAAAAGAGATTTGGCGGACCTTGCAGAAACTATGATGAATGATATGACCCTGTATGAAACCATATTTTCACATGCCGTTCCTCAGTTGTATTCGACTGCGATAAGCACGGTTATCATTGCTTTAATGCTCCTTATCTATAACCCGAAATTGGCTTTGGCGGCATTGTGGGTGATTCCTATTTCACTGCTGATAATATTTGTGTCAAAGGAAAGTCAGAAAAAAACGGTACAAAAATGGATAGATGACAATCGCAAGGTATTTGATGATTTTCAGGAAAAAATTGAACAGATAGAACAAATAAAGTCCTATAATTTAGAAGAAAAAATGCTTAGGGATTTTTTTGAAAAATTAAATGTGTCCACAAAGCAGAAAACTAAGGGTGAAGTTCTTGCGGGTATACTCACCGGAACAGCTACCGCAATATTAAAGCTCGGTATCATAAGCGTTGCCTTTATCGGTATAAATATGCTTGTTGCAGGAGAGATAAGCGTGCTTGTTTATATAGCTTTTCTGATGATGACGGCAAGTATTTATCTTCCTATAGAGGGCATAATCACTTTTATATCAATGATAGCCATGCTTGATGCCGTGGTCGGAAGAATAAAGGAAATAAAAACCATGCCTGTTCAAGAGGGCAAGAATCATATGGAAATTAAAAATTATGATATAGAATTTAAAGATGTTTATTTCGGATATGATGATTATTCCGTAATAAACGGTGTGAGCTTCACAGCAAAGCAGGGTGAAATCACCGCTTTAATAGGGTCAAGCGGAAGCGGAAAAACGACACTTACAAAGCTTGCCGCAAGATTTTGGGATATTAACAGAGGGCAGATTTTGATAGGCGGAGAGGATATAAGCAAGGTTGATCCTGAAACTCTTCTTAAAAATTTCTCCATAGTGTTTCAGGACGTTATCCTTTTTAATTCAAGCATAAAAGATAACATCAAAATAGGCAAAAAGGACGCTACGGACGATGAAATAGTAATGGCTGCCAAAATAGCAAGATGCTATGATTTTATTGATAAGATGCCGGACGGAATAGATACAATAATAGGGGAGAACGGGCAAAGGCTTTCAGGCGGAGAAAGGCAGAGAATATCAATAGCAAGGGCTATCTTAAAAGATGCACCGATTATACTGCTTGATGAAGCTACGGCATCTCTTGACGTTGAAAATGAGAGTCTGATTCAGGAGGCCTTATCCGAGCTTATAAAAGAAAAAACGGTAATCGTTATTGCCCATAGGTTAAGGACAATAAGAAATGCCGATAAAATTGTTTTGTTAAATGCCGGAAAAATAGAGGCGACAGGTACGGACGAAGAGCTTTGCAAAAGCTCGGAATTTTATAAGGCAATGCTTGAAAAATCGAACGTTAGGTAAAAATTATTTAGGAGAATATAATGAAAACTGAAAAATTAAGAATTAAGGATTTGGTTACAATAGGCGTATTTACGGTAATATATTTTGTGCTTATGTTTCTGTCCGGAATGATAGGGATAGTGCCGGCTTTATACTTGGGATATCCTGCACTTGCCGGTATTATAACGGGCATAGTCATTATGCTTTTTATGGCAAAGGTTCAAAAACCTTGGGGTTTGTTCATACTTGGTCTGATCTGCGGTCTTATTGTAGTTGCAATGGGGAACACCTATATAATATCGGTGCATGCCGTAATCAGTACGGCTATTGCTGAACTTTTAAGAAGAAAGGGGGAATATAAGTCTTTTAAATACAATATGCTCTCCTTTACCGTGTTCAATACTTGGATTTGCGGATTTCTTATGCAAATATTGTTTGCCAAGGATAAGGTTATTGAAATATCTGAAACAAGCGGAATGGGAGCTGACTATATGATGAAACTGATTCCGCTTTTAAATTTTCGCAGTATGATATTGGTATACCTCGGTGCAATTCTCGGCGGAATAATCGGTGCATATATCGGAAAAGTTTTTTTGAAGAAGCATTTTGAAAAAGCGGGTATTGTATAATGCCCGTTTTTTTGGATAATCCGTATAACCCAAATCCTATAAGCAAAATCATTGTAACGCTTTTACTCGGATTTGTCGTATTTTATAAGGTAAATATCTATTTTGAATGGGGGATTGTATTTCTTATTTCGTTTCTTTTCTACAAGAACAAATTTAAGAGGGAGGCTTTGAAAAATATATTGTTTTTTGCAGTTCTTTCTTTAGCGATACCCAATATCAATGTAATCAGAAATATGAATGCGGTTCTGATGATGTTTTTTATGTTGTTTGCCGTATTCAGGCTGTTTTATCTTCCGTTCAGTGCTGCAAGTTTTTTTGTAAAGACATCAGATGTGGGAAGCATAATATCCTCGATGGATAAAATCAGATTACCTCGTGCCGTCTCCATACCGATTGCCGTAATGTTCAGGTTTTTTCCGTCATTTAGGGAAGAAAGTCGAAATATAAAACTTGCTATGAGGATAAGAGGAATTACATTTAAAAATCCTATTAAATATATTGAGTACGTGATAGTACCCCTGCTTGTTATATCCTCCAACATTTCTGATGACATTGCAAAGGCTGCGGAAACAAAATGTATTGAAAATCCCGTTAAAAAAACAAGATACATACCTGTTAAAATTAAAGCGGTAGATTTTGTTTATGTGTTTTTTATGGTGAGTATGGTTATTGGAGGGATTTTATGGTAGAAATCGAAAATTTGTCTTTATCTTATGGAAATTCCTCCAAGGTATTAAAAAATATTTCTTTGAGTGTTAATAAGGGAGAATGTATATTATTTACCGGAAAAAGCGGAAGCGGAAAATCCTCAATAATAAATGCCGTCAACGGCTTGGCTCTGCAATATGACGGGGCTTCTATTGAGGGGGCTATAAGGATAGGTAATAAAGATATTAAAAATCTTAAATTGTATGAAATATCTATTATTGTATCGAGCGTGTTTCAAAATCCGAAGACACATTTTTTTAATATAAATACCACCCTTGAGTTGCTTTTTTATTTAGAAAACATAGGACTTTCAAAAAAACAAATGGATGAAAGGCTTGATGATATGTTGGAGCTGTTTCCGATAAGGCATCTTTTAAATAGGGATATTTTTAAGCTTTCAGGCGGAGAGAAGCAGATTTTATGTATTGCTGCAAGTTATATATCGGGAACGGAAATAATTGTTTTAGATGAGCCCTCGTCAAACCTTGATGAAGAAAATATTATGATTATAAAAGAAATGCTTATCAAACTTAAAAGCAGGGGAAAAACGCTTATAATCTCGGAGCATAGAATATACTATCTTATGGATATTGTAGATAGAGTTTTTTTTATTCAAGAGGGTAAAATACAAAATGAGTACACTAAAACGGAGTTTATGAAAATAGCATCTGA
>CAUUGW010000103.1:0-5638 GCA_963544785.1 uncultured Lachnospiraceae bacterium
AATGACTTTATTTCTTGTTTATCATCATTATAAAAATATTTTATTTCACAATCAGGCATTACATACCATTCATTTATCTTCAATATTCTTTCCAATTTATTTTTTTCTAATTCTGATAATGTTTCTTTCAACTTAATACAAACTTCTGTTCCGTGTTCAAAGCTTTCATCTTCTATGATTAATACTGCAATCGGATTCTTCTCATTAGAATCAGGAGAATATTCAAATGAATATACACGATTATCTTTATAATCTTTGGTTTTTACGGTTATATTGTCACCTAATAAAAATGCAGCTAATGCTCCTATTCCAAATTGTCCAACTAAATTCTGATTCTTACCCTTTTTAGAACTTTCTCCGATAACAAAATACTTATTCAGCAAAATATCTTTAGTCATTCCGATTCCATAATCTCTCACCTTTAATGTCATTTCATCATTGTTTTTTTGAATTCTAACCTCTATATAATCTTTAATTTTATCTTTATTGTCCAATTCCTTCATCGCATCACAGGCATTTTGTACAATCTCACGCAATCCACACTCCGGAGCATCTCCATATAATGGTTCAATAAGGTTTGGAATTATTGTATTAGATACTTTAAACCTTATTTTTTCAGGAATAAACGGAATATTCTCTATTTCATTTATCATTAGATTCCCAAATTTAAAAAAATTACCATATGTTGTAGCACAAATAATATATGGATCAATTTTCTTTTTTAAATTTTCAGCAAAATTAGCTGTTTCCAAATACTCCTCATATGTATGTATTGTCTGATAAGAAAGCTCCAGTGCATCCGTGGTTATTTTCCCAATTAGATGACTATTCTCTTTTAGAAAAAAATAATCTTCATTATGATATTCAAAATGTTTCGTTACATTAATAATACATGATATAATAGATTTATACCCGTCATCAAGGAAAACTAATTTTTCTTTATTTCCATCAATAAAACATCTCATTAATTCTTCATACTTAGGATGACTTCCTAAAAATCTTTCTTTTAATCTATATTTATTAATAAACATTTCAACAAGCCTAAATGTATTCTTTAACTCTGATGATTGGGATAATATCTTTTCAGAATAATAGCGAAAAGGATCATCTAAAATTATATTATTAAAAGTTCCTGCATTTATTAAAGTAGAATTATCTCTTAATTCTTGCTTAGCAATAACACACTCTCCTAAATTATATGTATCTATCATAGAAAATTTACCTCCATAAATTATCATTCCAAACTTCAGTATTAATAATATTACCTGAACCGCAATTGAATTGACTTCCAATATTAATAGAGCCTATTTGTGTAGAATTTGATAACAGTTTTTCAAACTCTTCCTTATTCTATTTAGCCCATTCCAAAAATTCTAAAAAAATTTTTTCTTTATTATTCCCTGTTATTTTTTGAAATATTTTATTTGTAATTTCCTCTGTTTCTTCAATACTGCTGCTTGACATATTTAATACTCTTTCTAAATACTCTTCTGTTTGTTTTTCACTTTTAAAAATATTTGATTTTAAAAACTTTTGTTTAAAACTTCTTATAATACTGTCCCCGGAAATTTTTAAAATATCCCAAGTAATTCCGCTTACAGTACTTGAACTAATAATAGTTAATACTTGTTCTATAATATTCATTTTTTATCCTTTTTAAAAATCATAATAATATTCATCACTTATTACATTAAAAGCCTTTTTTATATCAAATAAAAATCTGCTCTTTTCCTCTCCCAATCCTTCGTGTACTAATTTATCTATATCTTCTAAGCTTATATCTCCCTCATATTCATAGAAAATACCGTGTACGATGTTGTAAATCCATTCATAACGATAATTAAATAAATTACTGAAATTTGCCCATAAAACAGGGTTTTTTCTCAAAGTGGCAGTTACTTCATTCACACTTTTTGTTCCGTTTTTATCCACCACACCCATAGATTTCATCAGTGTTATCGTTTCTCCGCCTTCCGGATACTTATATCCTGCTTTTGCATAATATATGTTAATTAGTGTCTGTAAATCAGATATATTCTTGATAGAGGATAATTCTTCCGATGAAATATATTTCGTTTTTGTGTAATAAGATGCTAAATTCGATGTATTAATACCGGCATTTTCATTGTATGCGTTGTAAATAAACTCCGGTTGTATATTAAATTCACTTCTCATACCGTAATTGTTATATTCATCATAATAATTTATATATACTGCTCTGTCTTTGTTATTACTTAAAGTTGACTCATAAGTTAATTCTACCAAATTTTTATTATTACCGTATATTTCGGAGTAAATATTATATAAATCGTATGCACTGTCTATATTATAATGTCTTCCGCCTGTATCATTTGCAATACTGTTTAATATTTCGCCATCTATATTATAGCCTAATGATATGATATAAATCGGTATTTTATATTTACAAGCCACATCTATTACATCATCGTACCCGAAATCATATCCAACCCCGTAAGGTTCATTTATTCCGTCCGTAAAGGCTACCACACATCTGGCTCCTTTCATAGAAGATGTATATAGTACGGAAGAATAAAGTGACTGATAAAGGCTGGTCAATCCACCGCAATAAAGCGAATCAATTGAATTTGCTATCTGTGTTTTGTTATTTGTAAACTCATTTTCTCTTTGATAAATATCGGAAATAAGTGATAATCCCAAATTAGTATTGGCATCTGTATTATAGACAAAGTTCTTTACAGCCTCTTTCATATCATAAAATGCCTCACTCATACTTGAACTTACATCTACCACCAAGTCAATAGATATATCACCTTGAATGTCTTTTATGCTTTTCACTTTTGCACCAACCCATTTTTCCGAGTTTTTATCTTTTTCCATAACGGTAAAGCTGTCTTTATCCCGTTTTATATTATTTTCCGGATAATACAGCTTAATGATGTTGTTATCAGATGCATCTATCTGTATATAATCATTGAAGTATTCGCTTTTTTTTATGTTATCGTATTTTGTCTTCTGTGTATAGAATTCATTGTATGTGTACTCTGCTTTTACATAATCTCCATTTTTTAAAGCTTCTTCCAAATCTCTTTTTGCATTCTTTATAAAGCCTTTTTCCGCATCAAAATAGTTTCTTGATACATTTGCATTTTTAATGTTTGTCAAATAATTTTTTGTTTTATCTACACTATAGCTTTCTATGTCATTAATAAGATCCGCAAATTTTTTAGTATTAGCGGCACTTTCTTCTTCCTCTAAATTTTCTATAGCCTTACAGCATTCATTTTTAAGCTTATCATAGTCATTTTTATAGTAGTCCAAAATAAATTTGTTTTTAATTTCCGCTTTATCTATGCAATCGTTATATTGCCTTTCATATACATCTACTTTTTCTTTCAACAGTTTTACATCTTTAAGCAAATTCTGCATTTTATTTTTCTGCCCGGAAAATGCAAAAATATTATGCATACGGGCAATATTCTTTGCAGTGTATAATAACTTTTCATATTCTTCAGTATACCGTCCTAAAGACTTATAGTTCTTGGCTTCCTGCTCATACTGTGCCACATATGCCTTGAATTTATCCGTATTGAACTTTGTAAATACAATCCCTGCCAGCAATATAATAAGACCTGATATAATGCCTATGGCTATTTTTTTAATTTTTTTATTCTTTGGCTTTTTTTCAACTTTTTTTATATCCGAAATATCCTTATCTGATATAGCGCTTCCTATTTTATTGTCAGATAAAGTTTCTTTGTTGTCATAAATAAGAGTATTTGAAAGATTGTCCTGTAGTTCACACCCTACTTCCCAACCGCATTTATTACAAAATTTCATATTAGGTTGCAATTTATTGCCACATTGTTTACACTTCATAATCTAATCCTCTCATCTGCTTATTTTTTCAAACTTCAATGAATAGTCTTCATTTATAACAATACTTAATGTCTTTTCCTCCCTGTCATAATACGCATAACCTCCTATCTCTCCTAAATCCGTTCCCGCTATCTCAGGTATTTCACCGCTTATAAAGTATGTATCATATTCCATATTTTCCCAGTGCAGCCCTCCTTTGAATATGCCGAATGCCCCTATTTTTAATTCTCCGTTTTTTTGAAATTTCAATGTAATCGGTACATCTGATGATTTCCAAACCCCTACCGGTGAGAATGATTTAACGCTTATATCTGTTTCTGTCCCGTTTATATCCTTTGATATCCATCTTATCGCCGTTATTACAATTATTAAAGCCGCTATCCCCGCTATGATACCTATGATTATCGGTAATTTATTTTTTATATTGATATCTTTTATGTTCCCTTTAGACATCTGATTTACACTTAAAGCCTCAGTTGACCGCATATCTCCACCTGTTATTTCAGGTATCTTCGCTCCGCATTTACCACAGAATTTTTCATTCATATCCAAGTCATTTCCGCAATTCCTACACTGCATAGCTTCCCTCTTTTCCATATAAATTTAAATAATCTTTCATTCCAAAAGCTCTATCTTCTCTCCGCAGCGGGTACAAAAATTCTTATCTTCAGTCAATTTCTCTCCGCAATTCTTACACACAACAAACATTGATTGATATTCATTATTCACTTCATCAGCCCTGCAGCCGCAATTAGAGCAAAACACGCTTCCGAATGCTATCTGACTGTGACAGTTCTTACATTCCATAAGCCCCTGTAGCTGAAGGAAGTTGGCATAAAATGAATCCCTGTTGGCTTTTAACTGTGTGATTCTCTCCACCATCTCGTAAAATTCACGGCTTTCATTTTTAAGTCTGCCTACAGCACTGTCATTTCCGCCTTCATCTACCGCCATCTTATAAATCATCTGTCCGAGCATCATACAGCTTCGTTCTATATCATAGTCTGCCTTTGATACGTTCTGTCCCGCCAATGCCAACGGGTCTTTTTTACCGCTTGTTTTTACTTTGTCTAAAAATCCCATTTTTCTATCTCTTTTCATTAAATTTTGATTATATTTAAAATTTTATAAATAACTCAAAAAACACCCGTCCTAAACCTTAGGGTTTAAAACAGGTGAAAAACATTTACAATATTTAATTTTACATACAACAAACAAGCATAATTAAACGCAATTATGCCTGCTCTGCTCTGCTCTGCTCTGCTAAAATTGTGTCGTTATTTACCATCTTATGTCAAGTCCTTTTCACGAATTTGTTGTATATATTTAATACATTTTTAATATAACTATAAAATCAAACAATGCTTAAAATACTTATAAAATAATCTAAAAAATATATAAATTACACTACACGAAATAAAATATACAACAAATTTTACCAATATTCAAGCCCTATCAAGACTTAAATTTAAGCATTTTAAAAATTTTTATTACAAAAGCTCTATCTCTTCTTTGCTAAGTCCCGTTGTCTTAATTATTATGTCCGTATCTAATCCCTGATTTTTCATATTTACGGCTATAAGTCTTATTCCTCGTTTTTCGCCTCGCTTTTCACCGATAGCTATTCCTCTACTTTCACCTCGCTTTTCACCGATAGCTATTCCTCGCTTTTCACCCTCAAATAATCCATTTTCATATATCGTGGTTCTGTCACAGGCATCCTTGAATTCTGCCAAGTACAAGGCTCTCTCCTTAGGATCGCTGTAAAATTCTTTCATCA
>CAUUGW010000104.1:0-5443 GCA_963544785.1 uncultured Lachnospiraceae bacterium
CTCAACCTCAGGTTCAACACTCTCAGCCTTTATCCTGCTTCTTTTTTTTATTCTGTCCAAGGTTTCAGTTATTCCCACATCATCTTGCGCCTTATATGACACGCCCTCGCCTGCCGCCTTTTGAAGCTTTGAAGATAATTCCTTTATATTCTTGCCCGTTATCTTTTTTTCGTTGAGCTTGTCATTTTCGGTAATTGTTTGTTCCGGCATTTTCTCCTCCGTTACCTTGTTTTTAAAAACAAAAATTCTCTTTTTGCAGCCTCTAAATCCGGATATTTTTCCGTCAATTCTTTCATTATGCTTTTTGCCGCTTCAAATTCTCCTAAATATTCATAGGCTACCGCCTTATTATACATCAATTCGGAAATATTATTGAGATTATCCGACGCTAAAGCCTCATCTATTATATCAAGTGCCTTTTGATAATCCTCCAAAGACATATAATAAAGTGCTGTAATATTATAATGCTCTCCGAATTTATCACCGTTTTTTATTGAAGCATCCGAAATTTCAAAAGCCTTCTTCTTTTCATCCTGCATATAAAGAGCCTTTGATAAATAAATTTGAGCAGCCTTGTTTTTTCTTTCATTTTCAAGAGTCTTTACCGCCATTTCATAATTCTTATTAAAATAATAAAGCTTCCCGAGATAAAAATTATTTTTTGATTTTTTCGCCGCTTCTATCCCTTTTAATAAGTAATCTTTGCCGGATTGCGTGTAATTATAGGCATCCATGGCATTAAAGAGCTCTATATATATGTCATAGTCTTTCCTGTTCTTTGATATGACCTCATCAAAGGCTGTGATTGCCTCCTGTTTTCTCCCCAACTCCAATGCTATAATTCCCTGTAGCAGATACGTTGCTTTGCTTTTGCCCTTATCTGAAATTTTGCTTATCTCATCATATGCCTGTTCTTTCATTCCCTGTTTAAATAAAGCTGTAGCCTTATAATATATTATATCATTTTCCAAAGATTTCAGATTTTTCTTATTTAATTTTATTGCTTCATCGAAGACCTCAACAGCCTTTCCATAGTCTTTTTTGCCCATCAAAGCTATAGCCTTATTCCTTAAAATAAAAGGATTTTTAGGATACATAGCTATAAGCTCTTCCGAAGCTTCAAGGGCTTTGTCAAAATCACGATTTGCAACATAGGTATCCAAATCTTTAACCGCCAAGCTCTCCCTGCTTTTACAGGAAACAAGTGTGATAAACAATGATAACATAATAAATGCCATAAAATACTTGGCATATAATGATTTTTTCTTATTAAAATCCATTAAAATTTCCTCTTTAATAATTAAAACATAAAGACTTTAAATACTTATATTATATATAAATATTAATTGTATGTCAATAAATCTCCTTAACCCCTTACCATTATTTTAATTCAATGACAGCTGTGATGCCCCTCATTCTCGTGATGGGTGCAGGTAAAATCGGAATCATATTTAAGCCTATCCGAAAGGAAATCATTCACCGCATCATCGCAGACACCCGAAGCACCGCAATACACCTCAATTTCAGCCTCTTTCATCGCATCCTTTGCACACTGTCCCATGCCTCCGCATATTAAAACATCCGTATTCAGGTTTTTTAAAAATTCAGACAATGCTTCGTGTCCCGCCCCGTTTGTATCAACCACCTCGGATGATAAAATTTTATTATCGGTTGCCTCATAGAGCTTAAACTGCTCGCTCTTTCCGAAATGTTGAAAAATCTCTCCGTTTCTGTGAGTTACCGCAATAATCATATTTTATTGTGCCTCCTGTTTTATAATAAAAATTTTAATCCTTAGTCTTCATACTCAAGCCGATTCTTTTCTTTGCCATATCAACGCTTATTACCTTTACGGTCACCACATCTCCAAGCTTTAAGACCTCAAGCGGGTGCTTAATAAATTTATCGGTAATTGCAGAAATATGAACCAAGCCGTCCTCATGTACCCCTATATCCACAAACGCTCCGAAATCCACTATGTTCCTGACTGTCCCCTTTAATATCATACCCTCTTTTAAATCTTTCATTTCCATTATATCGGATCTTAATATCGGAAGCGGCATACTTTCCCTCGGATCCCTGCTCGGCTTTTCAAGCTCCTTTAATATATCCTCCAATGTGGGAACTCCTATTCCCAAGGTTTCGGCAAGATTCTCCTTATCCCTTATATGAAAGATTGAATGTGAGGTGTTTGGACTTTTTTCTACAGGTATACTTTCCGATACCTCCGTTTGTCTGTCGGATAAAGGGGATTTACCAATAGCCGATTTTAAAGCGGCAGCCATATTTGTACCCGTATTTTTCACCTTTATTTCTTTCTTTCTTGAGTTTTTATGTCTCTTGTCTATAGAGTTGACTGCAGGCTTTGCCTTTTTTTCAGCCTCTTTCCTGATAGTGTTAAGATTATTTATGTCTATGTTCAAGGTTTCTAAGAGCTTCAGCGCCGCATCGTAGGATTCAGGGTGTACCGCAGTCGCATCAAGAGGATTATCTCCGTCAAAAATTCTCATAAATCCGGCACTTTGCTCAAAAGCCTTAGGTCCAAGCTTCGATACCTTAAGCAGCTCTTTTCTGTTTTTATACCTGCCGTTGTTTTCTCTGTATTCTACAATGTTTTTAGCTACAGTTGCGGAAATTCCTGAAATGTATGACAAAAGCGGAGCGGACGCCGTGTTAAGATCAACTCCCACCCTGTTTACGCTGTCCTCCACCACATTTCCTAAAGTCATTGACAACTTTTTCTGATCGCAGTCGTGCTGATATTGACCCACTCCTATTGATTTAGGATCTATCTTTACAAGCTCCGCTAATGGATCTTGCAGACGCCTTGCAATAGATGCCGCACTTCGCTGTCCCACATCAAACTCCGGAAACTCCTCGGAAGCAAGCTTGCTTGCGGAATAAACTGAAGCACCCGCCTCGCTTACTATCACATACTGAACGGGTTTTTCAATCTCTTTTATAAGCTGTGCTATCACCTGCTCCGACTCCCTTGATGCAGTCCCGTTTCCTAAGGAAATGAGTGATACATCATACTTGTCTATAAGTCTTTTAAGTACCTCCTTTGCCTCCTTAACCCTGTTTTGCGGCATCGTAGGATATATAACCGTGGTGTCCAAGACCTTACCCGTGGCATCCACCACCGCAAGCTTGCAGCCTGTTCTAAATGCGGGATCCCAGCCCAATACCACCTTTCCCGTAATTGGAGGCTGCATAAGAAGCTGCTCCAGGTTCTTGGAAAACACCTTGATTGCGGATTCTTCCGCCTTTTCGGTGAGCTTTGATCTTATCTCCCTTATAATGGAGGGCTCTATCAGTCTGTCATAGCTGTCCTTTATCGTTTCCTCAAGCAAAGTCTTTACCGATTCATTGTCGGTTGTTATTATATTATGGGCTATATATCCGTAAAACTTTTCTACGGGAAGATTTATCTTTACGGCAAGGATTCCCTCCTTTTCACCCCTGTTTATTGCCAAGATATTATGACTTACAAGCTTATCAATCCTCTCCTCAAAATCATAATACATCTCATAAACGGAAGATTCTTTCTCGTTCTTGGCAGCGGAGCTTAAAACTCCATCCTGCATTGCAAGCTCTCTTATATAGCTCCTGTATTCAGCCACATCGGCTATGTCCTCCGCTATAATATCCTTAGCTCCGTCTATGGCATCTGATGTGGTTTTAACCTCGTCTGTAATATATTCTTCGGCTGTTTTTTCTATCTCAGTTTCTTTTTGTTCTAAAATAATTTTTGCCAAGGGTTCCAAGCCCTTATCCCTTGCAACCGATGCCTTGGTTTTCTTTTTTGGCTTATAGGGTCTGTACAAGTCCTCAAGCTCTACCAAAACCTCACACTTTTCTATCTTTGCTCTTAATTCGTCGGTGAGCTTGCCCTGCTCTTCTATGCTTGATAAAACCGTTGTCTTTCTCTCCTCCAAGCCCCTTAAATACCTTAATTGCTCATCAAGCTCTCGCAGCTGTTCATCATCAAGCGAACCTGTAGCCTCTTTTCTGTATCTTGCTATAAAAGGAATCGTATTCCCCTCATCAATTAAATCTACGGCAGCCTCGATCTGCTTCCTGTTAACATTAAGTCTTTCTGTAATCTTTGCAATAATATCCATTACACTATCCTTTTTATCTACTAAAAACTGTTGATTTTATCAATATCATCCGGTAAATCCTTGATTATCTTATTTATTACCACATAATATGAGAAATTCTCATTGACCGACACCTTTACCCTGTCCCCCTGTTTTTTACCTATTAATACCTTGCCTATAGGAGACTCCAAGCTGACTTTATTTTCCAAGGAATTCCCCCTCACATTGGTAACTATTGTGAGGGTTTTTACCATATTCTGCTCCTCAAAAAACAGTTCAACGGTATTGTTTATACCGACCTCGTCATCCTTTGAGCTGTCGTCGATAATATGTGCCGTGTTTATCATCCTTTTAAGGTAGGCTATTCTGCTCTCGTTCTGATTCTTCTCCCGTCTTGAGGCATAATACTCGAAATTTTCGCTCAAATCTCCGTGTTCCCTTGCCTCCTTTACAGCCTCAATCAGCTCCTTTCTTTGCACCAAGGTTCTGTGTTCTATCTCAGCTTCCATATTTTTAATATCATTTTTTGTTAATTTATCATACATCTCTTATCCCTTTATATCAGCGTTAGCATTTAAGACCTTACCACGAAGTTAATGATCTTATCCTGTACAAAAATCTCCTTGACTATGTTGTCTAACGGCAGTTTGTCCTTAACAGCCGCCTTTGCCGTTGCAATCGCCTCATCCTTTGCACAGCCCTTGGGCAGCTCTACCACACCCTTCATTTTGCCGTTTATCTGTATGGGAATATTTAAGACATCTTTTACCATTGCGGATTCATCATATTCGGGCCACCCACCTGCAAACACCGAATCCTTGTGTCCGAGCAGTTCCCATAGCTCCTCCGCCATATGCGGCGCAAGCGGTGCCAACAGTCTTGCAAAATCCTCAAATATTCTTGAGTCTAAAGCTCCGGCTTTATTTGCAAGCTCATTTATCTTGTTGTTATATTCCATAAGCCCTGAAACAACAGTGTTCATGCTGAAATTATCAAGCCTTGTCGTGATATCATATATAAGCTTATTTCTTAAATATTCCGATTCCTTGCTCGGCTTATCGTTCTTGTCCTTATAGGCATTCACCAGTTTCCACAGTTTATTTAAAAACCTGTACACTCCGTCAATACCGCTGTCGTCCCATTCCGCATCGGCTTCAGGAGGTCCTACAAACAGCTCATAAATTCTTAAGGCATCTCTTCCGTAATCTCTGACCAAATCATCGGGAGAAATCACGTTACCCTTTGATTTACTCATCTTTGTACCGTTCTTTCCGGTGATCATACCCTGATTGAAAAGCTTACGAAACGGCTCTTTAAAATCAAGCACACCTATATCATTA
>CAUUGW010000105.1:0-5353 GCA_963544785.1 uncultured Lachnospiraceae bacterium
ATATACATTTTTTATATTATTTAAATGCCTTTTAAGATTCGACATACCGAGCCTTAATTTTTCCGTTTCTCCTAAGCTTTCATCTCCTGAATGATATTTAAGCGCTCTGATTGTAGCCACTATTACCACTGCACTTGGGCTTAATCCCGCCGCTCTGCATTTTATATCCAAAAATTTTTCAGCACCTAAATCAGCTCCGAAGCCCGCTTCAGTAACCACATAATCCGCCAAGCTTAAAGCTGTTTTGGTAGCTATCACGGAATTACAGCCGTGTGCTATATTTGCAAACGGTCCGCCGTGCACTATTGCGGGTGTCCCTATCAATGTCTGAACAATATTCGGTTTTATAGCGTCCTTTAATAATGCCGCCATAGCACCTACCGCCCCTAAATCATTTGCAGTTACAGGCTCGTCATCATAGGTATAAGCCACTATCATTCTTGACAGTCTGTTTTTCAAATCCTCTATATCTTTTGAAAGACATAGTATAGCCATTGTCTCAGATGCAACGGTAATATCGAAATGATCCTCTCTTGTAATTCCGTTCATCTTTCCGCCAAGCCCGCACACTATGTTCCTAAGCTGTCTGTCATTCATATCAACCACACGGTTTAATACAATTTTTCTGTTATCAATGTTAAGGGCGTTACCTTGAAAAATATGATTATCAAGCATTGCCGCAAGCAGATTGGTAGCAGAACCTATTGCGTGAAAATCTCCGGTGAAATGAAGATTGATATCTTCCATCGGAGCTATCTGAGAATATCCCCCTCCTGTCGCTCCTCCCTTTAATCCGAATACCGGACCTAAGGACGGCTCTCTTAATACGGCGGATACCTTTTTACCTGATAATTTAAGTCCGTCCGTAAGCCCTATTGTGACCGTAGTCTTTCCTTCTCCTTTCGGAGTGGGATTTATTGCAGTTACCAGCACCAGCTTTGAGTTTTTATTTTTTTTTACTTCTCTGATATCTATTTTTGCTTTGTACTTGCCATATAATTCAATATCATCTTCGTTTAATCCGAGGCTTTTAGATACCTCTACGATATTTTTAAGCTTAACCCCTCTTGCTATTTCAATATCACTTATCTGTGCCATAACCGCCCTCCGTTATATTAATTTTCCGATATACGATAATTTACCTGTCTATTGTAACAAGCTCCCTTTCCGAATGGCTTAGCCTTTCAAAGCCTGTTTTTGTGGTAACAAGTAAATCCTCTATACGTACTCCCATTTCTCCCGGTATATAGATTCCGGGCTCTACCGTCAGAAGCATATTAGGCACAATCCTTGTGTTATCCTTTTTTGAAAATCTTGGATTTTCGTGTATCTTAAGCCCCAGACTGTGCCCCAAACCGTGTCCGAAATACTCTCCGAAGCCTCGGCTTGCTATCAAATCTCTTGCAGCCTTATCTATATCCTTTCCCACATAACCCTGTGCGGTTTTTTCATTGATAGCGGAAAAAGCCGCTTCTTGAGCCGCTTTTACGGTTTCATATACAAGCCTTTGTTTGTCTGAAATCTCTCCCATAGCCACGGTTCTTGTCATATCGGAGCAGTATCCGTGATACTTGCAACCGAAATCCATCGTTACGAATTCACCCTTTGCAATCTTCTTTTCCGACGGAACGGCGTGCGGCTTATCCCCGTTTATTCCCGATGCCACTATTGTATCAAAGCTTAATTTTTCAGCTCCGTTCACCTTTAAGGCAAGCTCTATCTGTGCCGCCACCTCAAGCTCCGTCATACCTGTTTTTATAACGGTTACTACATGGCTGAACGCCTTATCTCCTATTGTTTCGGCCTGTCTTATAAGCTCCAACTCTTCCTTTTCCTTAATACGCCTTATATCGTCCAGCTCTTCATTTATTGCTACAAATTTTTCAACGTTTTTTAAAGCCTTTTTGATTAAGTCGTAGTCTGAAAACACCATATACATAGCCTCAAAGCCTATAGACTTTATTTTATTGTCGTCGGCAATTTTCTCAAGCTCCGTATATATGTCATAATCTTTCATCGTAATAATCTCACAGTTATGACCCCTCGTTTCCTGCTCGCTGCTCACGGTATACCTTGAGTCCGTCACCACAAAATACTTGCCCTTTGTGTAGACAATCATTCCCTCACCGCAGAATCCCGTAAAATATCTCATATTAGCCTCATCCGACAGCAATATCGCATCAAGCTTTAATTCTTCCAATACCTTATCAATCTTGTCCATTTATTTTTTCCTCCTGTTTTCTATAAAAATAATAAATTATTTTTTCCAATCTTCTCTTTAATACTATTTGTATCTCTTCTTTTTTGTCTATAGGCTTCACAACAATGCTTAAAATACCGAGCCTTTTAGCCCCGTACACATCGGTGAACAGCTGATCTCCGAAAAAGACCGTGGTACAATTATTTTCTCCCAAGCTTTTCATCGCTTCTAAATATCCGCTTTTTTTAGGTTTCCCCGCCTTAAAGATATAATTATCGGCGTTTACCCGGTTAAAAAAACTTAAAACCCTGTCTTTTTTATTATTTGATATAAGGCAGGTCTTAAACCCTATATCTTTAAGCTCTTTAAATAGTTTTATAGCCCTGTCGTCAGCAGGAGCGTTATGCTTTACAAGAGTGTTGTCTATGTCAAAAATAAGAAGCCTGTACCCCTTATTATACAGTGAAACAAAGTCGTAATCATAGACACTTTCTATTATATTGTCAGGATAAAATTTTTTGAGCATAAATTCTCCTAAACTATAAGATTTCCGTATATCTCATTTACTATAGAGGCGGGCGTTCTGTTGTCTCCCACTATCATAATGTCTGCACTTTTTTTATAGATTTCACTCCTTGACCTGTACAGAAAACCTATTTGCTCCATTTCCATATCAATTATCATAGGTCTTGAATTGGGATTTTTATTAAGCCTGTTTATTATTTCTCCGAAGCTCATATTTAAGTGGACTATTTTACCGCTTTTTTTCATAAGCTCCATATTTTCTTTTTGAAGCACACTGCCGCCGCCCGTAGCCACTATAACATCTTTTCCTTTATATTCTTTTACAAGCTGTTCAAGAGCCTTGTGTTCCTTTTTCCTAAAGCCCTCTTCTCCCTCAAACTTGAAAATATTTCCGACACTGTTGTTATAAAGGTTTTCTATATATCTGTCCAGATCCACAAATGGAAGATGGGCTCTCTTTGCAAGCTCCGCTCCTACGGTACTTTTACCCGCTCCCATAAAACCGACCAAATATACTATCTTTTTAAGGCTTTCTATATATTCTTTAACCGGATATTCCTGATTTGTATAAAGCTTAAATGCAGCGGCGGCTTGGAATAAAAGCTGTGTCTTTCCGTCTATAAAAACGGCATTCGCTTTTCTTGCCTGTTTAATAAGTTCGGTTCTTTCGCCTGAATACACAAGATCAAAAACCGTCATATTTTTATTTAAATATGAATCTTCTTTGATAATAGAAGCCTTGTTATTCATACCGATACTTGTCGCATTTACCAAAATATCGGTATCGCTTTTAGGCTTATAGGAATCTATACTGCGAATAAGTTTTAATTCAAGCCTGTTTATACCCTCGTAGCTTTTAAGATTGTCCGACATTTCACGTGCCTTTTGGAAATTATGGCTCATTCTGTTGCTTAAAATAACGCTCTTTGCACCGTTTACCAAAGCGGCTACGGATAAGGCTCTTCCTGCTCCGCCCGCTCCTACAATCTCCACATTTTTTCCTTTTATGGAAATGCCCTTTGATTGTAATGCCAATATAAAGCCGTGTCCGTCGGTCATCTCTCCGTACATCTCTTTATCCGTGCATTTAACCGTGTTCACGCTTCCGCAAAGAGATGCAAGATTGCTCAATCTGTCAGCTTTTTTTGCCATTTCACTCTTATACGGCATCGTGACGTTGAACCCCTTGAAATTTAATGTGGAAACCGCCCTTAATCCCTCATCCAAATTGGAAAATTCAGAGCATGTATATATATCATTCATGTCATAATAATTAAATCCGAAATTATAAATTTCAGGAGACATTGAATGTTTTATGGGTTTACCTATCAGGGTGTATATCCCCGTTCCTGCATTTATTTTAATCATCTTTTCTATTCCAAATTTTCAGCCAAATAACTGATTGCCAATTTATAGCCGTCAAACTTAAGTCCCGCTATCACTCCGACACAGGCGGCACTTAAAACAGACTCATGCCTGAACTCCTCATTTCTTGCATAAATATTGGAGATATGTACCTCTATAGCAGGAATGTCAACCGCCTTTAAAGCATCATATATAGCGTAGCTGTAATGCGAAAAAGCCCCTGCATTTATTATAATGCCGTCAACCTTATCAAAATGGCATTGTTGGATACAGCTTACTATATCTCCCTCTACATTGGACTGAAAAAACTTTATATCTATATCTTTATTTTTTGTATAATCAATCAGCGTATTAACAAGATCATCCAAGGTCTTTTCACCGTAAATAGCCTTTTGCCTGATTCCGAGCATATTAAGATTCGCACCGTTTATTACAACCAATCTCATAGTTTGCCTTCCCTTTTCACACCGTCTAAGGCAAGCTTTGCGGCACCCACTATTCCGGCATCATTTCCAAGCCTTGCAAGCACAAATTCATTATCATAACACAGTGAAAAACTCATAAACTCCTTATAATACTTTTTAATCGAATCTATCAATATTTCACCCGCTGCGGAAACCCCTCCTCCTATAACAAAAATTTCGGGGTCAACAAGCATACTGACATTAACTAAAGCCCTTGCAAGATACATTGAAAATTTATCAATAGCAATCTTTGCAATAAAATCTCCCTGTTTTAGGGCGTCAAACACGTCCTTTGCGGTTAAATTATCAGCCTTTAATATAGTCGGCTCCCGGTATTCTTCGAGTAATTCTTTAGCAAGTCGCACTATGCCCGTAGCCGATGACACCTGCTCAAGACAGCCCTTGCCCCCACAGCCGCATTTTTTGGTTTCGTTGTCATTTATATGAATATGCCCTATTTCTCCGCCCATTCCATGGGCTCCGTAAATCAGATGCCCGTTGCTGATAATTCCTCCGCCTACTCCTGTCCCGAGAGTAATCATCACAACGTTTTGTCTATCCTTGGCAGCTCCGATAAACGCCTCTCCGAGAGCAGCCACATTGGCGTCATTTGCCGCATATATTGAAGTATCTCCATATTTGCCGAGAGCATTTTTCAATTCCTGTACTATATTTTTATTTTTATTCCAGCCGAGGTTTGCGGCACTTACTATATCTCCGTTTTTAGTAATGGGACATGGAACACCCACTCCTATGGCATAAAGACCGTCGATACCGATATTTTCTTTTTTAATCTTGT
>CAUUGW010000106.1:0-5325 GCA_963544785.1 uncultured Lachnospiraceae bacterium
TTTTAGCTGATCAATGGAAAGAATTTTTTTATTGTGATGCGTTGCCGGTAGATGTATTGGTTAAGAAAGGACAAAAAAGGACGTCAAAGAGGTCAAGCAATACAAAGGGAGAGGACAACATCATCTCCACAGGTTCTGTCGTTGCGGTGGCTGACGGTCAATGTATGATAATTTTAGAGCAGGGTAAAGTGGTGGAGATATGCGGAGAACCCGGCGAATTTGTCTATGACGCTTCCACCGAGCCGAGTATCTTTTCAGGAAATTTGGGAGAAAGTGTAATGGCAAGCTTTAAGCAGCTTGGTAAAAGATTTACATTCGGCGGTGATACCGGCAAGGATCAGAGAATCTATTATTTTAACACAAAGGAAATTCTTGGAAATAAATACGGTACGATTAACCCTATTCCTTTCAGGGTGGTGGATAGAAACATCGGATTGGATGTGGACATTTCTGTCAGATGCAACGGAGAGTATTCCTATAAGCTTGTCGATCCTATTTTGTTTTATACCAATGTATGCGGTAATGTGGCAGATGAATATAACAGGCAGGAAATAGACTCTATGCTAAAGACCGAGCTGTTGACCGCATTGGCGCCGGCTTTTGCAAAAATTTCCGAAATGGGAATAAGATACAGTGCTCTTCCGGCTCACTCTATGGAAATCTCAGATGCTTTAAATGAAATTTTGTCCAAAAAATGGAGAGAGAACAGGGGTATAGAAATAGCCTCGTTCGGTGTCAATTCCGCCACGGCATCTAAAGAAGATGAGGATATGATTAAGAACCTGCAAAAGGCGGCAGTATTAAGAGATCCCACTATGGGAGCGGCAACCTTGGTGGGTGCACAGGCTCAGGCTATGCAGGATGCCGCTAAAAATGAGTCCACAGGACCTATGATGGCGTTTGCAGGAATGAACATGGCACAAAATGCGGGAGGAATGAACGCCCAAATGCTTTACGGTATGGGAGCGCAGCAAAATCCCAATATGTATCAGCAGGGAGGATATCAGAACCCCAATAATATGGGCTTTGCACCGCAGGGACAGCAATTTCAGGGGCAGATGCCGCAGATGCAGCCGGCACAAGGTATGGCGGGCAATGCACAACCGATGCAGTCTCAGGCAAATGCACAGGGCTGGCAATGCTCGTGCGGAGCTGTAAATCAGGGCAAATTCTGTCCTAATTGCGGAGGAAAAAAACCTGCCGGAGCACCCCTTTATAAATGTGACAAATGCGGATTTGTTCCGAAAGATCCACATAATCCGCCCAAGTTTTGCCCCGAGTGCGGAGATCCTTTTAATGATGAGGATATTCAATAATTAAAAAAATTCATAATAAAGGAGAAGAGATGAAAATAGGTTTCGGCTCTGACCATGCAGGGTTTGAATTAAAGGGTGTTTTGATTGAGCACTTAAAAGACAAGGGTTATGATTGTATTGACTACGGACCGTTTAATAAAGACAGGGTTGACTATCCCGATTATGGAAGACTGGTAGGCGAAAAGGTTGCAGGAGGAGAGGTTGATAAGGGCGTTTTAATTTGCGGAACCGGAATAGGGATAAGCATTGCCGCCAATAAGGTAAGGTCGGTTAGAGCAGCCGTGTGTTCCGAGCCTTTATCGGCAGGAATGGCTGTAAGGCATAACGATGCCAATATTATAGCTGTGGGAGCAAGGGTCGTAGGAGAGGATATGGCTAAAATGATTGTTGATGAGTTTTTTAAAAGCACATTCGAGGGCGGAAGACACGCAGGCAGAGTTGAAAAACTTATGAACATTGAAAATTAAGTATAGGATAAATTCGTATAAATATGTATAAAGGAGATAAATTATGCAGCTTGTGATAGTAAGACACGGAGAGAGCGAATGGAACAAGCTTAATCTGTTTACAGGTTGGACGGACGTGGAGCTGAGTGAAAAGGGACATAATGAGGCGACAGAGGGCGGACAGGTTCTTAAAAAAGAGGGCTTTGATTTCGATATATGCTATACCTCTTATTTAAAAAGGGCTATAAATACATTATCTCATATCTTAAAGGAGATGGACAGACAGTGGCTGCCGGTTGTTAAGACTTGGAAATTGAATGAAAGACATTATGGGGCATTGCAGGGTTTGAACAAAGCGGAAACCGCCGCAAAATATGGGGAAGAGCAGGTGACCATATGGAGGAGGTCATTTGATATACAACCTCCGGCACTCGATACAGATGATGAACGCAATCCCAAGAAACAGCCCTCCTATAGAGATGTCAAGGAAGAGCTTCCGCTAACGGAGAGCTTAAAGGACACAATAGCAAGAGTGATCCCGTATTTTGAAAGTGAAATCAAACCGCAGATGAAAGCGGGCAAGAGGGTAATAATAGCCGCTCACGGAAATTCTTTGAGAGCATTGGTAAAGTATTTTGAGGACTTATCCGATGAGGAGATAATAAAGGTGAATCTGCCTACCGGAGTACCGCTTGTGTATGAGTTCGACGATAATTTCAAGTTCGTTTCAAAGAGATATTTAGGAGATCAGGAAAAGATAGCCGCCAAGATTAATGCGGTGGCGAATCAGGGAAAGGCAAAGTAATAATGAAAAGATAGCTAAAAGGCGTAGCTTTAAGCTCACGCCTTTTTAAAATTTAAAAATAAAAAAGTCTTGGAAATAAGCTCCAAGACCATATCAGAGGCGACGACCGGATTTGAACCGGTGATCAGGGTGTTGCAGACCCACGCCTTACCACTTGGCTACATCGCCTGACAGCTATATAAGTTTAGCATATATGTTTGATAATTGCAAGTAAAAATTTAAATTGTCCGCTATCTGAATAAGAATTTACAAAACATCAGAATTAAAGGCATTGTGATTGCAGATGTGAGAGTGGATAGGCACAGCGTCCTTGTGGCAAAATCCGTGCTTCTGTTGTTAATCAGGTTGAACATTACAATAAGACCGGCAATGGGAGCGGTGGAGAGTATCATTATGGCTATTTTTGCGTCGGTATTAAGCGGGAATAAATATAACACACCTATAAATATCAGCGGATATATCACATTTCTGATAAGAGTTATCAGCCAAGACATTTTATCCTTATAGATAGGCTCGGTGATAACCACGAAGTTGGCACCTATTACAATCATACTGAGCGGAGTGTTCAGCATAGAGAGGTATTCGATAGGCATCATTATCACACCCGGAATATAGCTTATAGTGTCTGTTATAAACATTATAAATCCGATGGTAATAGCTATAATGTTTGGATTTAGTAAAATATGCTTTGCGGTTTTCTTAGCCGAGCTTTTTTCATTTCTGAACATTTCCAAACCGTGTGACCACAAAAAAATGCTGTTTACGGTGATAAAAGGCATGGCATAAAAAAGCCCGTCCATGCCGAGCATCGCCTGTATCATAGGTATTCCCATAAATACGCAATTGGAATAAGTTACAGCGAATTTATAGCTGGGGACATCGTAGCTGTTTTTAAATTTAGGCAGGGCAAACAACAGTTTTGCCATTAAAATTGATAAAATATAAATTATCGTTGTTGCCAAGGCAACCATTCCGAAATTCTTAAGATGTTCACCCGTAACAGGCTTTACGAAAGCCTTTATCATCAATGCAGGTGAAACGATATTCAATAAAAATGTGGTTAATTCTTTTATTGTTCCCTCACTCCAGACCTTCAGTTTAGATAGACTGAAGCCTATTGCGATTAAAATGAACATTATTATAATTTGTATAAATACCGTTAAAAAATACATTTATTTACTCCTAAGATAATTTATTAACATGGTTAGCTATACTTGCCTATATGAAAGTTTACTTTCGATATAGGCAAGTATAGCTAACCATCAAGATGATTTGCTTATGTTGGATATATGAAAGCTTGCTTTCAATAATAGACAATATAAGCTAATCATATTGATAATATGCTGATTCTAACACAAATAAATATCCATTGCAACAGATATGCTATCTTTCCCTATATAAAAACTGTTGACATTTTATCATAATAGTTGTAATATAATACCAAGCGTACTAATTATATTAATACACTTAAAAAAACAATGGAGGTGAGTGGCTATGATTGCACTTGATTATAGGGACAAAAGACCGCTCTATGAACAGGTCGAAGAAAAGCTGACGGAGCTTATTGCCAAAGGTGTTTTGCATGAGGACGAAAAGCTTCCGTCCGTTCGCACGCTTGCAATAGAGCTTTCAATAAACCCGAACACCGTACAAAGGGCATACAAAGAATTGGAAACATCGGGTTTTATTTATACCGTACAGGGTCGCGGAAATTTTGTATCGGGTAGTGATTCTTGGGAAAATTCAAAGCAAATGCAGATACTCAAAGAAATAGAAGAATTGATATTGCAGGCGATGAGGTTTGGAATTACAAGGGAAAAGATACTTGAAATAATAGATAGAGTTTGTAAAAAAGGGGTTATAACAGATGATTCGGATAAGTAATGTTTACAAAAAATTTAATGATATTAATGCCTTAAACAATGTGAGCATAAATATAGAAGAGGGCAAGGTCTTCGGGCTTATAGGGACGAATGGAGCCGGAAAAAGTACATTATTACGTCTGATAGCCGGAGTTTTAAGCACAGATGAGGGAGTAATAGAGGTCGATGAGGAAGCGATTTTTGAAAATGAGAAGATGAAACAAAACGTTTTCTTTATGTCCGATGATCAGTATTATTTGCCGAGCAGCACTCCTAAAGAGATGGCAAATTTTTATAAAAATATGTATTCTGATTTTGATATGGAACAGTTTAAAAAACTGCTTGATGCCTTTATGTTGTCTGAAAACAGGAAGATAAACACTTTTTCAAAGGGAATGAAAAAGCAGCTGCTTGTGGCTTTAGGCTTATCAAGTATGGCTAAATATCTGTTATGCGACGAAACCTTTGACGGACTTGACCCTATAGTAAGACAGGCGACGAAGTCATTATTTATTGCACAGATGGAAGAAAGAAATTTGACACCTGTTATTGCGTCGCATAATTTACGTGAACTTGAGGATATTTGTGATGACATAGGAATGTTGCATCAGGGCGGAATAGTCTTAAATGACAGTCTTGATGATATGAAATTAAAACTGTGTAAGATACAATGCGTTTTTAAGAATCCGGAGGATTTGTCTAAATTAAAGGAAAGAATTAGGGTTTTAAATGAAATTTCAAGAGGCTCTTTATTTACATTGACCGTCAGAGGAACTTTTGATGAATGCAAGGATATTATAAATGAAATGCAGCCGGTGTTTTTTGAGGCTTTGCCGCTGTCATTGGAAGAAATTTATATCAGTGAAACGGAGGTGATAGGTTATGACATCAAAAAA
>CAUUGW010000107.1:0-5317 GCA_963544785.1 uncultured Lachnospiraceae bacterium
GACAGAACCACGATATATGAAAACGGATTATTTGAGGGCGAAAAGCAAGGAATAAGACTGATTGCCGTAAATATGAAAAATCAGGGTTTTGATACTGATATAATAATTAAAGTTACCGGACTCAGTAAGTACGAGATAGAGCATTTATAAGGAGGATTAGTTCAATGTATAATATATTAAAAAAACACCTTATATTTTTAATAAACTCTCTTTTGTATACATTGAGCCAATATCTGCTTCAATATGTCTTTTTCGGTCATAATTTAGAGGGTTTGGAAAAGAACAAAAAGATGGTCATATATATTACAAATTTGCAATATATAATATGTATTGTCTTTGTTTTTATAGCATTTTATTTTGTAAAATTAATAAAAGACAGGAAATCCGGTGTAGTACAAACGCTGATATCAATTATAATTTACTTTTCAATAATATTTTGCATAGATTTATTTATTAGAGTATCCATATTGGAGTATATTATAATATTAAGCGGATTTCTCACTTTTTTTATAATCTTTTTAATACCGATTAAGTTAAAAGACCTAACAGCTTTATTCAGAAAATAGGAAATACGGACTTTCAGAATTTTAAAAATTAAATTGTATTTTAAAAATACATTATTGCATTTAACATCTTTCTATGCTAAAATAGAAAAGATAAAAATTTGGAGGGCAATGATGAATAAGAACAGTATTCTTAGGATAAGCGATTTAAGCATTGACACGATAAATCAAATATTAAAGGATTCCAAAAAATTCTCTCGTGATTTTAAAGATTGGCAATTATCTAAAAGCAGATTAATTGCCAATCTTTTTTTTGAGCCGAGTACAAGGACTCATTTCTCATTTGTGAGTGCGGAACACGGCTTAGGCTTAAAGGTTGCCGATTTTATTGCACAGGGAAGCTCCATAACAAAGGGCGAGAGCCTGTATGATACGGTGAAAACCTTTGAAGCCATAGGCTATGATGCACTCGTAATCAGGCACGTAAAGGATAACTACTTTGATGAACTTGAAAATATAAATATCCCTATAATAAATGCGGGCGACGGTTCAAGCAACCATCCGAGCCAATGTCTGCTCGATCTTTATACCGTAAAAGAAGAGTTTGGAGAATTTAACGGCTTAAATGTTATGATAGTAGGAGATATCAGACATTCAAGGGTTGCTCACGGCAACAAAGAGGTGATGACAAGACTCGGCTGTAATGTCAGATTTTCAGGTCCTTTATCTTATATGGACGATATGAGCGAATACACAGAATTTGACGAGGGCATAAAAACAGCCGATGTTGTGATGATGCTCAGAATACAGCACGAAAGACACGCCGAAAAGATGGATTTAAGCAAAGAAGAGTACCTGAAAAGATACGGGCTTACGATAGACAGAGTAAAAAATATGAAAAAAAACGCCATAATAATGCATCCGGCTCCGGTAAATCGGGGGGTGGAAATTGCCGATGAGGTGGTGGAGCATGAAAAATCCAGAATTTTTAAGCAGATGGAAAACGGAGTGCTTGTCAGAAAAGCTATGATAAAAACGATTTTTAATGAAAGTTTCGGTAAATAAAATGATTTTAATTAAGAATGCCAAATTAATAAAAAAGAAAAATGACTGTGTGATAAGGGACGTTTTGATTGATGATAAAAAGATAGTCAAAATAGGTGAAAACCTTGATCAAAAACACCCTGAGGCAAGGGTAACGGATGCGGAATTTAATCTGCTGATACCGGGCGGCATAGATGTGCATGTGCATTTAAGGCAGCCCGGGTTTGAGGAAAAGGAAACTATAAGAACCGGAAGCCTGTCGGCCGCCAAGGGCGGATACACCACGATAATGGCTATGCCGAATGTAAAACCCTTTCCCGATAATGTGGATACAATAAGGGATTACCTAAGATTGATAAAAAATGAGGCGGTGATCAACGTAGTACCCTATGTCTGTATCACAAAGGGGGAAAAGGGAACTGAAACAGTGGATTATAACGCCGTAAAAAACAGTTTTGATCTGAGGTATTTCAGCGACGACGGAGTGGGTGTTCAAGATGATCATATAATGCAAAAGGCCTTTGAGAAGATAAAAAATATAGACGGAATAATCTCGGCACACACAGAAGATATGAGTTACAGAAAGCCGGATTCCTGCGTGCATGACGGAGAATTTGCAAGGAAAAACAATCTGGTAGGGATCCCCGCCGAAACTGAGTATGTGCAGATAGAAAGGGATTTAAAACTTGCAAAAAAAACGGGTGTAAAATATCACATCTGTCATATGAGTTCAGGCAAAAGCGTGGAGCTTTTAAGAGAATATAAGAAAATGGGAGCGGACGTTTCAGGAGAGGTTACAATTCATCATCTCTTATTAACGGAGAATGACATAGATGTAAATAATGCAAACTACAAGATGAACCCTCCGCTTAGGACTAAATACGACAGAGTGGCTCTAATAGAGGGTCTTTTAGACGGAACTATAGATTTTATAGCAAATGATCACGCACCGCACACCGAAGAGGAAAAGGCTAAAGGAATAGTAGGAGCACCATTCGGCATATCCACCATAGAAAATGCCGTTGCCCTATTTTATACAAATTTTGTAAAGACAGGCAGGATAAGCCTTGAAGACTTTGTAGAACTTATTTCATTAAAGCCCGCTCTTAGGTTCGGATTTAAAAATAAGGGCTGCATAAAAGAGGGTTATGATGCGGATCTGGTGCTACTTAAGGAAGAGGATAATATTATAGATAAAAACAGCTTTATTACAAAGGGGAAAAATACTCCGTTTGACGGGACAAGGGTGCCTATACTTACGGAGTGGACAATGTATTTAGGAGAGTTTGTGTATAGGAGGAATTATGTCTAAAAGATACTTGGTTTTAGAGGACGGAAGCTTTTTTGAGGGAGAGGGATTCGGCGGCAGTCGTTTCAACATAGGCAGACTTATTTTTAACACCGATATGAACGGTTATCAGGGAATACTTTGTGACAGCTCGAACAGCGGAAATATAATCAATTTCACCTATCCTCTAATAGGAAATGCCGGAATAAACAGGGACGGAGCAGAGGGATTGAATCCGCATATTTTCGGGGTTATTGTATCCGATGTCTGCGACAATCCTAGCAACTTTACAAGCAGGCTCTGCCTTGATGAATTTTTAAGGCTCAAAAACATTCCGGGGATAAAGGGCATTGATACAAGACATATCACAAAAAAGATAATAAAAAACGGGACTATGAATGCCTGTTTAACCGACAATATTTCAAATGTAGATGTTTTGGTTCAACAGATAAAAAATTATAGAGAGGATAAAAGCATTGTTTCAAAGGTTTCCGTACAGAAGCCCTTTCATATACAAAATGATAATGAAAAAATAATAGTGATAGACTTAGGCTCGATAAACGATATTGTAAAGGAGCTTAATTCTAAAAACCTGGATATTACCATTCTGCCCTATGATGTAAGCTTTGAATATATAATATCGCTTAATCCTGACGGGATTATTTTAAGTGACGGGCCGGGAAGACCTGAATTTATAGAAAAGACTATAGAATTATGCAAGCTTCTTATGGGAAATATGCCCATTTTCGGTATAGGGCTCGGACATCTGGTACTTGCCAAGGCTTGCGGCTGTGAGATAGAGGAATTGAAGTATGGGCATAGAGGAAGCAATTATCCTGTAAAAAACACGATAGAGGACAAGATAGAAATTGTCGGTAAAAACAACGGCTACACGATAGATAAGAACAATATGCCGAGTGATATAAGGGTTCTTTACAGGGATATAAACGATGATACCATTGACGGTTTCGACAGTATCGTAAAAAATATTATGGCGATACAGTTTAAGCCCGCTTTAGATTCATATGTTAATGAAAATAAGCATTTTGCAGTATTTTATGAGATGATTAAAAATTCCAAGGAGGTAAAAAATGCCTAAGAGAACGGATATTAGAAAGATACTTGTGATAGGCTCAGGACCAATAATAATAGGTCAGGCGGCGGAGTTCGATTATTCAGGTTCCCGCAACTATTATGACCGATACTGAAATAGCGGACAAGGTGTTTATAGAGCCCTTGACCCTTGAATTTGCGGCAAGGATTATAAACAAAGAAAAGCCCGATGCCGTTCTCGGAAACTGCGGAGGACAGACGGCGCTCAATCTGGTAATGGAGCTTGCAAATGCCGGAATATTGCAGGCAAACAATGTAGAGGTGTTGGGAACAAGTCTTGAAGCCATAGAAAATGCGGAAGATAGAGAAAAATTTAAAGATTTGATGAGGAATTTAAACGAGCCTGTGCCTGATTCCATAATAGTGCATACAGTAGATGCCGCTATCGAATTTGCTCATAAAATAGAGTATCCCGTGGTGGTAAGACCGGCATTTACATTAGGCGGAACGGGCGGAGGCTTTGCAAGAGATGATAGTGAACTTTCTACAATCACAAAAAACGGGTTAAAAATTTCACCGGTTAATCAGTGTCTTATTGAAAAGAGCATAGCAGGCTATAAAGAGATAGAATTTGAGGTAATGAGGGATAACAATGACACCGCAATTATAGTATGCAGTATGGAAAACGTCGATCCCGTGGGAATACATACGGGGGATTCCATAGTCGTAGCCCCTACCCAAACTCTCACGGAATATGAGAACAAAATGCTTGCAAATACCGCAAAGAAGATAGTAAAAGCACTTAAAATAAACGGCGGTTGTAATGTGCAACTGGCACTTGACCCTAAATCATTTAATTATTACGTAATAGAGGTCAATCCCAGAGTATCAAGGTCGTCCGCCCTTGCAAGCAAGGCGACGGGCTATCCTATAGCAAAGATTGCGGCTAAGACGGCAGTGGGACTTAGACTCGATGAGATAATAAATCCGATAACCAAGACCAACTATGCCTGCATGGAGCCGACTGTGGACTATATCGTGACAAAGCTTCCGAGGTTTGCCTTTGATAAATTCGCAGGTGCCGACAGAAGACTCGGGACACAGATGAAAGCAACGGGAGAGGTTATGGCTATAGGCAGAAGCTTTGAGGAGGGACTGTTAAAATCCATCAGATCCGTTGAAATGAAGACCGATCATATCGAGTTAAAGGATTTGCCGAACGATATCGAGGGGCTTGTGGCAAAGGTTAAAAATAGGGACGATGAGAGAATTTTTGCCATAATGGAGCTCATAAGATGCGGCTACAGCCTTGAAAAAATCTATGATATCAGCAAAATTGACATATTTTTCTTGGAAAAGCTTGCAAATATTTTTGAACTTGAAAAACTGATGCTCGAAAATATAGGGGATTTGGACACATTAAAAAGCC
>CAUUGW010000108.1:0-5314 GCA_963544785.1 uncultured Lachnospiraceae bacterium
GAAACTTGGCGTTGAGCACATTGTGGGCTATGCCCTCTTTTCTGAGCATGGAGGAAAGAAGCTCCGAGGTTTCAATTGTTATCGTTCCCACAAGAACGGGCTGTCCCTTTTCGTTCGCTTCCTTTACGGCTTCGACAACCGCATTGAATTTTTCCTTTTTGGTTTTATATACCGCATCCTGAAGGTCTATTCTGGCAAGAGGTCTGTTGGTGGGAATCTCTATGACGTCCATGCCGTATATATCTCTGAATTCCTGTTCCTCCGTAAGAGCTGTACCCGTCATACCGCATTTTTTCTTAAATTTGTTAAAGAAATTCTGAAAGGTTATGGTGGCAAGAGTCTTGGACTCTCTCTTGACCTTTACATGCTCCTTCGCCTCTATCGCCTGATGAAGCCCGTCCGAATATCTGCGTCCCGGCATCACTCGTCCCGTAAAAGAATCGACGATTAAAACCTCTTCATCCCTTACTATGTAGTCATGATCCCTGTGCATGAGATTATGCGCCCTGAGCGCAAGTATGATATTATGCTGTATTTCAAGATTCTCGGGATCTGCAAGATTTTCGATATGAAAAAAGCTCTCAACCCTTGCAACGCCTTCTTCCGTAAGATTTATAATCTTGTCCTTTTCATTGACTATGAAATCTCCGTCCTCTTCCTGTTCAATTCCCATGATGGCGTCCATCTTGGTGAATTGACCGTTACCCTCGCCTCTTCTGAGCTGGCGGGCAAGAATATCGCACATTTCATACAGCTTCGTAGACTTGTCGCTTTGACCCGAAATAATGAGAGGAGTTCTTGCCTCGTCAATCAGTATCGAGTCAACCTCGTCGATGATACAGTAATGAAGCCCTCTTTGTACGAGCTGCTTTTTGTAAATCGACATATTGTCTCTCAGGTAGTCAAAGCCCAGCTCATTATTGGTGATATATGTAATATCACAGCCGTATGCCTCTCTTCTCTCCTCCGAGGTCATTGAATTCAGCACGACGCCTACGCTAAGTCCCAAAAGTCTGTGTATCCTTCCCATCCATTCGGCGTCACGCTTTGCAAGGTAGTCGTTTACCGTGACTACATTTACCCCCTTGCCTTCAAGAGCGTTAAGATACGACGGAAGCGTGGCTACAAGAGTCTTTCCTTCACCCGTTCTCATTTCCGCAATACGCCCGTGATGAAGTATGATACCGCCTATAATCTGCACTCTGAAATGCTCCATGCCGTGAGACTCCGGATCATAATCGTAAGCTTCTCTTTTCCCGAACAGGGGATCGTCTTCTATAGGAATAACTTCTCCGTCCTCGCCCTTGATCTGAAATACACGCCTTGCCGACTCTCTTACAACCGCATAAGCCTCCGGCATAATATCATCAAGGCTTTCTCCATTTGACAGTCTGTTCTTGAATTCATCCGTCTTTGCACGAAGCTCCATATCAGAAAGCTTTATGAGCTCCTGTCTTTTTTCCATGATACTGTCAACTATGCGCTCTATTTTTTTTATCTCACGTTCCGAGTGAGTACCTATTATCTTATCGATAATGCCCATCAGTTACCTCCTTAGATCGGCATGCTTAAGTTGCAAATAACAAATTATTATAGCATGTATACATATTAGTTTCAATTTTGCTATTATATTGATCAGATCATCTCAAATCCTTTCGCCTTGTTATATATTTGTTAAAATTCTGCGTATCGAAGGTTATATCGACGCCGCATACTATTCCTCCGCTTTTTAGACGCTCGGAGATATCATTTTTAAGCTCCTCCTCTTTTACCGACATGTCGTTCGGAAGAACCATGTCAAAGACCACGCACGGAAGCTCCCTGTGTCTGTCGAGTCTGAAATCATGGATCTTTATTCGGGGATTTGTCACAAAAAGATAGTTTTTTATTATTCTTCTGGCTCTGTTCGCCTCGTCGTCATCCCTTACTATGGGATCATAATGTATGAGAAGATGTATGCCGTAATCCTTATTTATCATGCGTTCGATATCGTCTATGAGCTCATGAGCTTCTATATTATTTTCATTTGCGTCGATCTCGACGTGAACCGTTGCGAACCTGTTTCCCGGACCGTAGTCATGCACCATCAGATCATGTATTCCTATGATCCTAGGGTCAAAGCCCACTATGCTTCTTGAAAGATCTTTTATAAGTTGGGGATCCGCCGCCTCACCCAGCAAAAGAGATATAACCTCCTTTAAAATCCCGAAGCTTCCGTAAAGTATCCAGAACGCGACAAGAAGTCCCGCTATTCCGTCTATTTTTATTCCGCTTATGCCCTCTATTACAATCGCAGCCAAAACTCCGAGAGTGGTTACGACATCATTTAAAGAATCCTGAACGGATGCTTTTAGAGCGGTAGAATTTATCTTATCTCCCGCATACTTGTAAAATCTGCTCATCCAAAGCTTGACGAGGACGGACATCACAAGAACCGCAACCGACGCCCTCGAAAAAACAATACTTTCGGGATTTATGATCCTTTTTACGGAGGTTAATGCAAACTCAAAGCCAACGGAGAGCATAAGCGCAGAAACGGCAAGGCTTGACAGGTATTCATATCTTGCATGCCCGAAGGGATGCTCCGCATCTGCGGGCTTTGACGACATGTGAAACCCCAAAAGAGAGAGAAAAGACGACGCAAAATCGGACAGATTGTTAAACGAATCAGCCATGATCGAAAGGGATCCCGAAATCACACCTATTGAAAGCTTGAAAATAAAAAGCAGAAAATTGCAGATAAGTCCGACTATGCCGCAAAGCAGTCCGTATCTTATCCTTACATCGGCGGCATCGCAGTTCTCAAAATCCTTTATAAAGCTTTTTATTATCAGCCTTATCATCGGTTACTCTTCCTCGGAAAATTTAAGAGTCAGGGTTCGTCCGTCCTTTGCTATGACGCTGCCGGCAAAAATCTTTTTCACCTCGGGATAAAATTCCGAAGGGTTTATCATTGACGGAGAATAATGCGTAAACCACATTTGCTTGGGATTTGCTTTTTTGGCGATATTCGCCGCTTCATTCATTGTCATATGCATATGATCCTTTGCTTTTTTCAGCTTGTCATCTCCTCCGTACATGCCCTCGCAGATAAAAAGGTCGGCGTCTTTTGCATTTTTTTCAATGGACTTGCAGGGTCTTGTATCCGTGGCATAGGTTATTTTAAGCCCCTTTCTTTCGGAACCCAAAACCATATCCGGCGTATATTTTCTGCCGTCCTCCAGCTCTATGATCCGCCCCTTTTGCAGCGGATTCCAATATTTGATATCTATACCCAGCTCCTTTGCCCTCAAGGCATCGAATTTACCGTTTCTTGCCAGAGAGAAGCTGTATCCGTAGCAGGTGATATTATGCAGCACCTTAAAAGCGGTTATCGTAAAATTGGGCATATTCCTATCCGAAAGGACTAAGCTTTCTTCATCCTCCGTAAGCTCATGAAATTTTATTTTAAAAGGGAGTTTGGGACATATAATCATAAGAGACTCGGCTACTCTCTGTATTCCCTTAGGACCTATGATCAGCACATCCTCCGTCCTGTCCGCATTTCCCATGGAAAGAAGCATGCCGGGAAGACCCGATATGTGATCCGCATGAAAATGAGTTATACATATAACCGAGATCTGTCCGGGCGTCCAGCCTCTTTTCTTCATGGCTATCTGCGTGGCTTCGCCGCAGTCAAGAAGAACGGCTTCACCGTTGTAGCGAAGCATCAGCGATGTAAGAAATCTGTTGGGCATGGGCAGCATACCGCCCGTGCCGAGAAGGCATATATCAACCATTTTTTCTCCCTCATATCAGGGCATCCATGCCCTGATAAACATTCGGTCGAAAAACCGGAACATCCATGTTTCACATTTTTCTCCTCCGGTATCCGAGCGTCCGTGCTCGGACAAGCGCTCACTCAAAAAATCGGAGCGTCCTACTCCACATTTTTTCTCCCTCATATCAGGGCATCCGTGCACTGATAAACATTCGGTCGAAAAACCGGAACATCCGTGCTACGCATTTTCCTCCTCCGGTATCCGAGCATTTAAATCCCGTATCCAGTATATCGCCGCATCTTCAGTCGGCTTTGAATAGTAATTCGGGCGGTATCCTTCAAATTTGAAGCCGAAGCTTTCATAAAGGGCTATTGCCGGAGCGTTTGACCTTCTGACCTCCAAGGTGATTGAGCTTATCTTTCTTTCCCTCAACAGCGAGATAGCCGTACCGAGCAGATTTTCGGCTATTTTTTTTCTCCTGTATCCTTCAAAAACTGAAACGGTATCCAAGCTCGCTTCATCCAAAACCGTACTTATACATATCATTCCCAAAAGCTCAGATTCTTTTTTTGCAACGAGCATAAGAGATTTCATTTCATGAAGCTCAAAGAAAAAATGCCCTGAGTTCCACGGATCGGAAAAGCTTTCTTTTTCAAGCTCCACAGCCATATCTATATCTTCATCCGTCATATATTTTATACTGTATTTAAGCTCGTTCGACTCAATCAGCTTTTCCACTCTTCATCCTCTCAGCCTGTGATACTCTTAAATATTCGAGATTAAGAGCCTCCGGCTTTATGGTCTCTCCTTTTCGTACTTTATATTCGGCAAGTGCGCAAAGCGCCGAAGCCAGCTGCCTGTTGTTATTAAGGGGGACTGTACAAAGAGGAGCTTTTATCAACTCTTTAAGCTTATCCAAATACACCTCCACACCGTCTCCGGTCAGATACACAAATGCCGACTTATCAAAGGCGTATTTTTCCCCGAATACGGAATTTATATTTTCTGCAGCCTCTTCTATGCTTACAGCCGACGGCTCTTTCACCGTTATAAGCTCTCTCTTATTATCAAGTATATTTTCGGATGAAAATGAATAGAGAGCGGTATATACCTGAGAGCGCCTTGCGTCAAGCATAGGGCAGATAAGACCGTGCGCCCCGTAAAGCCCGTACGCCAAAACCTCAAGTGTGGATATTGCTATAATGTCTTTATTTAATCCGAATGCAAGCCCCTTTGCGGTGGAAGCTCCGATTCTAAGCCCCGTAAACGATCCGGGACCCGAAGTTACCGCTATATAATCAATGCTGTTCATATCAAGGTCAATAAGCCCGGACATATTTTCAAGCATGGGCATAAGAGTTTCGGAGTGAGTAAGCTTATGCTGCAAAGAAAAGCAGCCCACAAGCCTTCCGTTTTCGGACAGCGCCACGGAAGCCGAAGTTCCGGAGGTATCAATTCCCAATATTTTCATTATTTTACCGACCTTTGTTCATAACCTCAATGCGTCTGACATCAGCTTCACCTTCATGCTTTTTAAAATTTATTTTTATTGT
>CAUUGW010000109.1:0-5312 GCA_963544785.1 uncultured Lachnospiraceae bacterium
GAGATAAAATCCGAGTATACCGCCACTTTATCGGAGGCTTATGCAAAATTCGGCAGCAGTTCGGATACGGACGATAACGATGAAGAAGATAGTGTAAATGATAAAAATATTGATAAAACCGACAATACGACTAATAAACCGCAACCGTCCCAAACGGATAATAATGAAAATAAGGAACAAGATGACTTTGATGAGGAATCACAGAGCGACGGAACGGATACAGATAATAAAACTCCTTCAGGAAATACAAATAATTCAGATCCCGACAAGCATATTGAAGTTGATGAAAACGAGCAACTGCTTGTTCCTATAAATCCGTAAATTTTGTCTGTGCAAAGCCTTAAAAGCTTAAAATAAAAACTATCTGTCAGCACAGGTTTTATGTTGTCAGGTAGTTTTTATTGTATATATATTTTTGACTTTATTATAAAAAATCAATTAGGTTATTAGGTATCATTTGCTGTTTCATAACGCTCAAGGATAATCTTTTGGATACTATCTCTTGTAGCGGAGTTTATGGGGTGTGCGATATCTCGATATTCGCCGTCTTTAGCTTTTCTGCTCGGCATAGCAATAAAAAGTCCTTTGTCACCTTGAATTACTTTAATATCGTGAATTGCAAATTCATCATCTATTGTGATGGACACCACCGCTTTCATTTTGCCGTCTGAATCAACTTTACGTATTCTTACATCAGTAATAGTCATTTAAAACCTCCTTTTTGTGTAAAATTTGTTTGTGGTTTATATGTGTCGGCGGTATTTAAATACCGACCGATAATAAATAATTCTAAGCTTAAGCACCGTTGTATCTGCTGTAACTTATTGTTGACATTATAGCATATTTTATGCCTTAATACAATTGGATAAAACGCTGTTTTTTATTTCTCAAAGTCAATGAAATTTGTTATTTTATAGAAGAATCTTTAATTATGTTTATATTTAGATACTTTTGTATATAATTTCCCTAAAACCGTTGAAAATCTTAGACAAACAGGCCGCCGATTATATCAATCGGTACTATATGACGGTTGCTAATTTTTTTAACTTGTACTACAATTAAGCATAGTAAAAAAAGGAGATAGATTCAATTATGAAAATAGTTGTAATAGGCGGAGGAAAGGTCGGAGGAAATATCTGCAAAGAACTGTCGGACAGCTGCGACATAGTATTGATAGACAGCAATCCCGACGTAATAGAGAGCATTTTTGAAGAGCTTGACATACAGGCGATAGTCGGCAACGGAGCTTTTGTCGACGTACAGATTGAGGCGGGAATGAAAGACACCGATTTTGTCCTTGCCGTAACCAACTCGGACGAACAAAACATTATGGCTTGTATTCTTGCCAAAAGTCTGGGTGTAAAAAAGAGTATAGCGAGGGTCAGGAATCCTGAGTATCATCAAAACGTGGATTTTATAAAGAAAGCCTTCGGAATTGATGCAATGATAAATCCCGAGCTTGAAACCGCAGGAGTGATCAGGAAGATTTTGAGCTTTCCGATGGCATTAAATATAGACAGCTTTGCAGGAGGAAAGGTCAGTTTAGTGGAAATTGAAATAAAGCAGGGTTCGGTACTTGAAAATATGGATTTAAAGACATTTAGAGAATCCTTTGCGGGCAATATTCTGGTCAGTATTGTAGAAAGGAAAAATGAAATCATTATTCCAAGAGGCGATACGGTGCTTAAGAGTGGCGACAGAATACACATTACCGGGAGCAGTATTGATTTGGACAGGATTTATCCTAAAATCAGTCAAAAGCAGGCACCCGTCAGGTCTGTGGTTATAGTAGGGGCGGGCAAGATAGGATATTATCTTATCAAGAAACTTGCAAAAAGCAGGAGCTTTGAAATTAAAGTAATTGAGCAAAAAAAGGAGAGGGCGGATATTATCAGCAAGCAGTTTCCGAATGTTATTGTTATAAACGCCGACGGCAGCAACCAAAGAGTGCTTGAAGAGGAGGGCATATCGGAGTATGACGGTTGCATAGCCTTAACCGGTATTGATGAAGAGAATATATTCATTTCCTTATTTGCAAAACATAAGGGAGTGAGAAAATGTATTACAAAAGTAAACAGAAGATCAATGCTTAAAATTCTTGACCATGTAAACCTTGATTCCATAATAACACCGGAGCTTATTATTGCCGATGAGATAATAAGGTTTACAAAAAGTCTTATGACCAACGGAAGCTCCAATATTGAGCATTTGTACAAGCTTTCTGACGGCAGGGTGGAGGCTATTGAATTTGTGGCTACATCCAACAACAAGTCCGTTATCAATATAAATTTAATGAATCTTCAAATCATCGACAATACGTTGGTAAGTCTTATAGTCCGTGACGGAGAGCCGATTTTGCCAAAGGGTACGGATTTTATAAAGCTTGGTGACAGGGTGCTTATTGTTACGACACATACCGACATTTTAAGTCTTGACGATATAGTTAAATAAGGGGAGCTTGATATGAATAAAAGATTGTTGTTTAATACAATCGGGAAAATACTTATATTGGAGGCTTTGTTTTTGGTATTTCCGCTGATTGTAGCACTTATTTATAGGGAGAGCATAAAGAATATATTGGCTATTTCAGTGACTGTTCTTATTTTACTTGTCATAGGATTTCTGTTAAGTATCATTAAGGTTAAGGGGCTTAATTTTAATGCTAAAGACGGCTTTGCCATAGTAGTTATTTCATGGATTCTGATGTCCGTTTTTGCCGGAATTCCTTTTGTGATTACAGGATTTATTCCAAGTATAATTGATGCCACCTTTGAGATGGCATCGGGATTTACAACAACGGGTGCGAGCATTTTAACCGATGTGGAAATTTTGCCGCATTCGCTCACGTTTCTTAGAAGCTTCACTCATTTTATAGGCGGTATGGGTATTTTGGTCTTTGCCTTTGCATTTCTGCCCAAGACAAAGGGTGCGGTAAATGTGATGCGTGCGGAGGTTCCCGGACATACATTCGGAAAGCTGGTGTCAAGGCTTGATACGACGGCTCAGATACTATATAAGATATATGTGATATTAACGCTTGTGTTCATAGTGGTATTGATGCTCTGCGGTATGTCACCGTTTGATGCCTTTATTCACGGATTCGGAACGGCAGGCACGGGGGGCTTCAGCAACAGGGCTGCGAGCATAGGCTATTACAACAGCCCATTGATAGAATACGTGATAACATTCGGCATGATAGTTTTCGGAATCAATTTTAATCTTTATTACCTGATTCTGATCGGCAATATTAAAGATGCGGTCAAAAATCAGGAGATGAGGGTGTATTTTTCAATTTGGCTTATTGCAAGTGCGATTATCGGAGTCCAAATGTACGGAAGAATCGGTAATGTGGAGGAAACTGTAAGAAAGGTGCTGTTTTCCACGGCATCGGTGATGACGACCACGGGCTACGGGACGGCTGATTTTGCTACTTGGAGTATGTTTTCACAGATGATATTGATGATATTGATGTTTTGTGGAGGCAGTGCCGGCTCTACGGCGGGAGGATTTAAGATTTCAAGGGTGATTATGCTATTTAAATCCGCAATCAATTCATTAAGAAGGGCGATAAATCCTAAAAGGGTGCTTATAGTTACGGAGAATAATAAAATCGTACCTGATGAAGTTATGAAGTCGGTTCTGGTGTATTTCGTACTCTATATGTCCATATTTACCGTGATGAGCCTTATTGCGGTGCTTGATTGTGAGGATTTTTTGACCGCAATTTCCTCTGTAAGTGCGACACTTAATAATATAGGACCGGGGCTGTCCAAGGTGGGACCTACAGGGAATTTTGCCTTTTTCAGCCCGATTTCAAAAATTTGCTTTACAATTACCATGATAGTGGGCAGACTTGAGATAGTGCCCGTTCTTGTACTGTTATTGCCGAATACATGGAGCAGAAGATAGAATTTTAAGTGACTTTTTTGCTGAATTGTATAAGACGTGAATTAAAGAATAATAAAAGAGCAGGGTGATATTAATATCAACCCTGCTTTCTTTGTCTAATCATTTCAATATATAATTGCCTGATATCATAGAATAAATTCCCAATACAACTACGATTGCACAAGCCAAAAGATAAAAGGGACGAATTCTGATTGTCCAACCTTTAGCTTTTGAAAGCTTTATGAGAATGATCTGACCCACAAGAACAGCTGCACAAATCAAAGTGATTATTAAGGTCATAGTATGTTTATCCATATATGTTTTCCTTTCCGCATTGTAATGCTGTTTTGTAACTATTATAGATTATTTGACTTTGTTTGTCAAGAAAGTGAATATTCCTATATTAAGAGCAAGCTTTCATATATCCAAAATAACCAAATCATATCAATAATCTGCTTTCGTTGCCTATATTAAGAGCAAGCTCTTATATAGACAAACTACAGCATATTATCAAGATAGTCAGCTATAATTTGCCTATATTGAAAGCAAGCTTTCATATAGGCAAACTACAGCAAACTATCAAGCAGTTCTTTTTTGATTTTTATAAAGTCCGGATCCATATTGCTTCGTGGGCGTGGAAGATTTATTTTTTTTTCATAGCTGATTGTAGCGGGAGCTCCTTTTAATATAAGCACCCTGTCTGATAATAAAATCGCTTCATCTATATCGTGTGTGATTAGAACTGTCGTAAGATTAAGCTCTTTTATGACATTTAAATACCATTTATGCACACTTTCTCTGGTTATGGAATCAAGGGCGGAAAACGGCTCGTCAAGCAGTACCGCTTCATTTGAGAAAAAATATGTGCGAAGAAGAGCGGCTCTTTGCTTCATTCCGCCTGATAATTCTTTGGGATAGGCGTTTGCTTTCTCAAGCAGAGAAAATGCTTTGAGCTTGTTTAATGCCATTTGGTTTGCTTCGTCTTTTTTTATTCCCTTTATAATAAGCGGCAGAGTGATATTTTCAAGGACGGTTTTAAACGGCAATAATAAATCTTTTTGCAACATATATCCAACGTATCCGCTCTTTCCCGTTATATCCTTTTCGTTTAAATAGATTTTTCCCTCATTAAGGGGCTTTAAGAGCCCCGCTATTATATTAAACAGTGTGGTTTTTCCGGTTCCGCTCGGACCTATTATACTTATTATCTCTCCGGTGTTTACTGAAAAGGATATGTTTTCTATGACTTTTTTGTCGTTATAACCGCCCGTTATATTTTTTATTTCAAGTTTTTTAGTTAAGGTATTCATTGGTAAACCCGAAGCTTTCAGGAATCTCTTTTTCTATTAATTTATTATCAAACAGCCATTTGTAAAAGTTGTTCCATCTTTTAGGGTCAATGATTCCGAAGCTTTCGGCATCAT
>CAUUGW010000110.1:0-5293 GCA_963544785.1 uncultured Lachnospiraceae bacterium
AAAACAGCCGCCTGCCTAATCATATCAGCCTCTTCCTGACTTTTTCTGATGATTTCTTCCGCCTCTTTAAGTTTTTCGGCGAACATATCTTCGGCTATTTGCTTGCCTCTTTCAACCTCGGACAATTCCTCCTCGGAAAAATCCTCAGTGTAAGTGTCGTCCTCTATAAGTATTTGATCGAATCTGGTCAGCTTATCAATGTCAAGGGCTTTTATTAATCCTTCTTCCTGTTCCTCAGGCTCATTAATTTGAGTGTCTAAATATATCTCTTCTTTTATTATAGGATTAATCACGGCTTCCGAGGTATAGCTTTCAAGATTTGAAAAATCTATCACTCTAAATTCTGATTGTTCCTGATCCGCAGAGTCACTTTCATCATCGCTGAAATCCTGCGATAAATCAGTCTCTTCTTCGTATTCGGTATCCTTTGCCAAGCTTCCTATCAAAAAATCGGATATTTTTATTTCAGTCGGGTCAAAGCCTTTTGATAAATTAAACAATTACATCATCTCCTCCGCCCTTGGTAATAATCAGCTCACCTTGTTCCTCTAATCTTCTGATAATATTAACAATCCTCTGTTGTGCTTCCTGTGCATCCTTAAGTCTGACATTTGATGTAATTTCAAGATCCGACTTGATACCCTCAGCCATACGTTTGGACATATTTTTGAAAATAAGAGCCTGTATGGTTTCGCTTGAAGCCTTGAGTGCATAAACAACGTCCTTTGAATCGCAGTCTCTGATAAATCTTTGAATAGATCTGTCGTCCATTCCCGCAATGTCCTCGAATACGAACATCTTCTTTCTGATGTCGTCCGCAAGTTCCGCATCCTTTTCCGACAATCCCTCGAAAATAGCTTTTTCCGCACTTCTGTCGATGTGGTTCATTACATCTGCGATGAAATCTATACCGCCGACAGTAGTAAAGTCCGTCGTGAGTACATTTGCAAACTTTCTCTTCATCTCTTCTTCCACAAGCTTTACGGCGTCGGGTGAAGCACTTTCCATTCTTGCCACGGACTCAACCACATCAAGCTTTTTCTGTTCGTCAAACTGCTCTATTATCTTCGCAACCATATCGGAATCGACGTAAGACAATATAAGTGCAATAGTCTGCGACCTTTCATGCTGAAGCATAGCGTACAGTGTCTTGACATCCGCCTTTTTCATAAAATCGAAAGGTCTTGTCTTAAGTGTCTTGGTTACCTTGTCAAGCAGACTCGATGCCGTGGACTTTCCGAATGCCTTTTCAAGCACCGCCCTTGCATAGTCTATACCGCCGTCCGTAACCACCTTTTGTGTCATACAGGTCTTGTAAAACTCGTCAAGCACCGCCTCTGTTTCCTCGGATTTTAAATGTCCGAGTCTTGCCACCGCTATTGTGAGCTTTTCGACATCGCTCTCGTCCATATATTTATATATGTTCGATGCTCTTTCAGCTCCTAAAGATACTATGACCGCCGCCGCTTTCTGACTGTCGGTAATTTCTCTTGTAACGGTATGAGCTGCCTGCTCCGCCGATATTTCAGGTTTTCTGTCCTTAGGCATCTTCCTCACCTCCGCCAAGCCATGTCTTTAATAGGCGTGCTGCAATTTCAGGATTCTTATCGGCAAATTCTCTCACATCTTTACGCAAGCCCATTCCTCTATCATTCTGTAACATAATCTTCTCTTCATCGTATTCGGAATTTGAATCCACTATGGCGGGTAATATGCCGTTGCCCGATTCATGAGCCTGTTCTGCGGCAATAGCAGCCATCTGCAATTCCATAAGCATTCTTCTTCTTCTTAATAAGAACAGTACCAACAGGAAGATCAATATCATCAGCACCGCTCCTATTACAGCCCATAAGAACGACGGTATTCTTGCAAGCAGACCCTCTGCCGTTACCTCAGGCTCTTCAACAATCTCGGTCTTGGCATACTTGGCACTTACAATGGTTATCTTATCTCTCCTGTCCTCCACCGCAATTCCCGCCGCATTTCCGGCAAGATTCACAAGGGAATCCTGTGGCACCGTTCCAAAATCCGCACCGTTAATACTGATAGATAAACTCAAGTCCTCTATAGCACCGGCAGGAACGCTGCCCTGTTCCTTTATCTGATTAAACAGATACTCTCTTGCAAACTGATAATCTCTAAGATTTCCGTTATTTTCATTCTCAGCAGTGTTGTACTCCGGTATTTCGGCATTGGTCTCCGTACCGACCACGCCCTGTGCTCCTCCATCGACCGCAGCACTTCCGCCCGATGCCGATTCTCTTGCTACAAGACCTTTTTTGTCCTGATCATTTATCTTTTCGGGAACGCTGTAGGTAATGCTTTCTTTCATTACGCTCTGCATATTTACCTTGGCTTTAGCCACGACCCTGACATTGCCCGAACCGTATATTGAACTGAAAACCGACAGCACATTATCCGCAACATGTCTTTCAACCATCTTTTCCATATCGGACTTTATCATGGCGGTATTGCTCAGATCCTCCGATGTGTCCAGATTGTTCTTCATATCGTCATCAAGCACAACCGACACATCGTTGCCGTTTCCGTCTATTACAGCCACATTCTCCATGGAAACGCCTCGAATGCTGGTAGCCAAAAATCTCTGAATAGCCGCCACCTGACTCGGCTTGGGAGAACCTCCGTTTGCCATCTTCACGAACACCGAAGCGGTAGCCGGAATGTCTTCATCTTCACTTAAGACATACCTGTTTTCCTCTGAAAGAGCTATGGTCACCTTTGCATCCTGTACTCCGTCGAACATCCTTATCGTAGCCGCTATTCTGTCCTGCAAATCATACAATTCATATCTTTTTTGAACAGAGTCCGTGGACATACTGTTGGCTCTTCCTGAAATCTCATAGGCAAAACCCGTATTCGGATAACCGCTTGCCGCTACAATAGCCATAGCCTTGTCATGGTTATTTTTGCTGACAAGTATATCCCCGTCATCCTCATATTTATATCCTATGTTGTTTTCTCCCAAAAGGCGAATAATATTGGAAGCATCCTCTCCGCTGACCCCTGTAAAAAGAGTGGTATATTTCGAGCCGGCACCGTTAATCACAACCGATGCGACTATAGAAAGTACCAAAATTCCAAGTATGACAGATGCAGCAATTATTAAGGTTCGTCTGGTAAATCTTGCAATAAAATTCTTTATATTGTCTAACATAGTCATCAAGCCATCCTTAAATTATTTTTATCACTGCATTTATACATTAATCCTAAGTATCTCATTATAGGCAGTCAACGCAGAATTTCTAAGTTGCACCAACAAGTCTACGGCTAACTGAGCCTTGGCTCCGGCAATAGTCACGTCCGCTACATTATCTATTTGCCCTGTAGCAAGTAAATATTGCTTGTTTGTATAATCGTGATCGGTCTCAATCACACTCTGAACTGCGGTTTTAAAAATGCTTTTAAACTCGGAATCATTTTTAAACCCCTTGTCAGCAGGCTCAATCATATAATCAAAAAATGGATTATTTTTTGAATTTAAGCCGTTTACCTTTGAATACCCGTTGCTTAAGGGTACAATAAAGTTAGGATCAAAAAAACTCATAATCAACCTCCTACCTTGATAGCCGTACGCAATCTGCTTATATCGCTGTTTATTGATTTTATTAAAAAATTATAATGATATGCACTTCTTGCTATCTCGATTTGCTCAGTGTCCATATCAACATTGTTTCCATCCAGTCTTGCACTCTGATTCTTAGTATAATGCAATGTGGGTGTTTGTGTCCTGATTACCCTGTTGTAATCATCAATTCCGCCACCTTTTCTGTACTCCTGCGTTATCCTGTTCCTGAATTCTTCGTCAAAGGTAATAAATTTGCTCTTATACCCCGGAGTATCGACATTGGATACATTGTGCATATGAAGCCTCATTTTATCCCATATAAATCCGAGAGACGCCTGTTGTAACGGTATTGTATTCCCAAAAATATTATCCACAATTACTCTCCTAACTTAAATACAACTTGTACATTTACATTTCACAAAAAATTAACTAAATATTCATTCTATTACTATACCAAAACTATATTAAATATGCAAGATATTTATGCAAAAAAACAAACTTTTTTTTAATAATTCTTTAACAATCATTTAGCAATTTTTACTTTCTATCACTGAAATTCTTCATTTTTTTACAATAACTTAAGTATTGTTGTTTAACAATTTGTTACCTGCGGTTAATCACGTATAATTAAAGAAACCCCCTAACCTATGTGATTACAAGGTTAAGGGGTTGCATTTGCCGTCAAGGCAATTTAATTTCAGTGAATGATAGACTCACAGTTATATTAAGGTATCAAAGTCAGAGTTTTGTTTAAATATTCGTAGCGGTGTTCCGTTCCGTTATTATCTGTAATTGTTACTATCTGTCCGTTGTTAAGTTCTTTCATATAAAGCTTATTTCCCTCAATATAGTAGCACTCTTTTCCCCAAGTCAGTTGCTTACTGGTAGTAATGGTATAGCTTCTATTGTCAACAGATACCGCTTTGACAATATCTTTCAAATCAAGATCCGCTCCATTCTCATCGGTTGCCAATAAGTGAAAATAACCAAACATACCTGCATTGGCATCTCTAAGGTTGATAACCAATTTAGGAGTTTGAGGAATCATTTCCCATTTTGCCGTTAAGCTGATATTTTCCTTGATTTCTGTATTAAAATCAAACAGATTTTCTCCCTGATACCAGCCCAAGAATGTATGTCCCTCTTTTTCAGGTACTTCCGGCTGCTTCACCTTTTCTCCGTATACTACCGTTTGACTTTCTACCGCTGTTCCGCCTACACTGTCAAAACTTACCGTATACTTATTCTTTTCCCACTTCGCTTTCAGCTCGATATTCTTTGTAATCGGAGTTTTATCAAAATCAAACTTATTCTCACCCTGATACCAACCCAAGAATGTATGTCCCTCCAAGCTCGGGTCGGACGGCTTCTTGACATTTTTCAAATACTCGACAGTTCTTACCGTCTCTTGTCCTAAGCCGTTATTAAAAATCACTTCAAATGATTTTGCCTTAAAAAAAATCTTCATATCAACAGTCGTCCATGCAAGAGGCATTCCCACTCTGAACCTGTTGTTCTTAATCTTATTACTCTCAACCTTATAATTATGGTACTTGAAAGTCCCCATCAGTTTAGCACTGTACTCCGCCTTAGCCGACTCCACATTGTTCTCCCAAGTTTGCGGTAATTTGAAATACATATCCGTGATCCTTGAGGTCTGTTTAAATTCCACCTTTCCGGAATCATCACAGCTGTGATAGTCAGAGC
>CAUUGW010000111.1:0-5003 GCA_963544785.1 uncultured Lachnospiraceae bacterium
GCGGAGAAAAAAATAAAGCTATATCCAAAATAAAGGTTAAGAATGTAAAGGGCAAAATCTATCATTATGATCATAAGGGAATGAAAACCGATGAAAATGCTCAGATGAACGTATATCTTCCGGATAAGACGGCGGTGGTATCGGCAAATGTCGGAAAAACTCTTTATTCTTTGGATAATACGGCAAAGGCGGCTTCAGGTATTGTTGAGAACAATTCTTTAAATGAAAACAGTAATGTATTAACAGGCACAACAGCTCCGATTGTTGAAAAATTGGCTGATGCTGATAATTTATCTAACAGAATAGAGGCGGTTACGGTAGGATCTGACAAGTCTTATACCTTAATGAGTGAAAGCGGGTTGAAAAATTGGATGTTGCCTGCACAATTGCCGCCGGCACGTGGAGAAGATGCTCCTTATTCGACCATACATATTGATGTCAAGACAAGCGGAACAGCCGCTTCAGCTAAGGAAGCCAGCATCAAAGTCAACGGTAAGGCTGAAATTATGGTAATCGAAAAAGATGCAGGCGGAAATAATATGATGTATGATGAATTTAAAAGCAAATTCACGACATTTGAAACAGAAATGATTACGAATCCTGACACGGGTAAGGAGATTCGTAAATATGACAATGCCAATTTCCTATATAAATGGGAGAACGGTGATCCAAGTGTAGCGAATCTTCAGTTACCTGATGGCGGAAAAACATTGGCTGTCGGATTAAAGCCGGGCAAAACCTTGATTCGATGCGATATATCGGCAGAATATAAAGAAAGAGAATTTGTAAAGGAGGCTGTTCCTAATACCAATCCTGTTCAATATAAATATGTTCTGAAAGATAAAACAGAGGTTAAAAAGAATTTTGCGGCAATATATTTGACCTTGTTTGTTATGCCGGATCTGATTAATGTTAAGCTTGATCCGCCAAGTGCCAGTATAGTGGTGGGCGGCTCTTTGGGTGAGTCTACAGCATTTTTAAAGGCTGATGTGCAAGGACTTACCGTATCCACTCCGAACGAAAAAACAAAGGTTACTTTAAATAATGTACAGTACTTATGGAGAGAGGTTCTCCCTAAAGATCCTGAACCCGGACAGCCTAATGATTTTCTTGATATTATGTATGACGGAAAGAATATTGACTATAAAGATGATAAGACGGAATATAATAAACCCGGAGAGACTATCAACGGATTTCCAATAGATAGAAAAAAAGGACTGCCTTATGCAAAAGAAGTCAATGTGGTAGCTAAGAAAGAGGCTAAAAATATTAAGGTAGGTTTAACTGTCTATCTTAAATATACTTATAAGAGTAAATTTTATAAAAATGACGGTTCTTTTGAGGATAAGGACATAACGGTGGAAACGGCTTTGCCGGAGGTATTTACGGTAGTTAATATTGACGATAAGGGCGGTATCACCGTAGATAAAAATGTTCTTAATTTATCCATTAACGGAAAGAATCCTCAGTCGGTTGATACGGTTACTGCAAAAATGTCAGGTGCCGATACCTCTTTGGTGTATTTTAAATGGTGGGAGTACAGCGGCCCTTCTAAAACAAGCTTTGTAGATTTTTCAAATAAAAAGGGTATTGTAGCGGAGCCTGATAATGATGATTTAAAAACTCTTCCGATTTGGAATGATGATAAGAATGTTTATAATAAGAACAAAGAAAAAATGAAAGGTTCCGACGGTGCTACGATTACCGTTCAGGCTCTCGAAGCGGGAACTACTTATCTTTATGTACAGGGTACCTATATAAATCCGGATACGAAAACGTCCTATACAAAGGAAACGGTTGTTAAGGTTATTATTAAAGATAACAGTGATAACGGAAGCGGTGGAAGCGGAGGCTCAGGCGGTTCGGGTTCCGGAGGATCCGGAGGACAGGGCGGCTCCGGAGGACAGGGACAGACAGGAAACGGAGATTTGACTTTAAGCGAGCTTCCAAACGTAGTATATAATACTAAGGCTCATACCCCCAATTTTACGGTAAAGAGCGGTATAAACCAGTTGAGACGAGGCATAGATTACGAGTTTACATTTATTGACAACATAGAAGCCGGCACAGCCACTCTTATGATAAACGGAAAGAATCAGTATGACGGCTATTGGGCTAAAAAGACATTTAAAATAGCAAAAGCGGATCTTGTGATTAAAAATCCGGTGCTTGCGGTAAATACATTAAGGGCAAGCAACTATACATACGATTTGTCAATGCTTTTGCCTCCGACCGGTATGACACCTGCCGACAGGGCAAATACAACATATAAGCTCGGTAAATCTTCACTGCCCAAGACCAATTTCAGCAACATTACAAACGGCGGAAATACACCGATATTAAGCTTTGATGCAAAGGGTATAACGACCGCCGGAACACAGGGTATTATTGCACTTGATATTGAAAGCTCTCCGAACTTTAACAAGGCTTCCGTACAGCTGACTGTAAAATCGGATTCAGGAATGAAAGTGAGCTTTAATCCTAAGAACGGACAGGATGCTTTCAGCATAAATGTTGAGCCCGGCTCTAAGATTAATACTCCTGATGTTCCCAAAAAGGACAATGCAACCTTTACAGGCTGGTACAGAGCCGACGGCAAGCAGTGGGACTTTGATAAGGATTTAGTATCTTCAAGCATGGAATTATATGCGGGTTGGAGAGACGGACGAGATGCCGGAACTGCTGAAACTATTAATTATAATTCTACAGACGGAAGGGTAAGCCAGAGCTTTTTAGATAGAGCAGTGGCGGAGCATAGAGATTTAAAGGTAAATGTGGTAGATGCAAAGGGAGATATTGTTTCGCAATGGCTCTTTGATGCCGATGAAATCGGCGGAATACCGGCAGGCTCATTTGATTTAAATACCGATATTTATGATGCTGAGGAATCTCCCGCTTTTAACCTGTTGAAAAAAGATATAAATGATATGAAAGGTATCGGTGTCAGCATAGGAGGAGGCGGAGTTATGCCTCTTGGAGCTATGGTAAAAGTAAAGGCTCCTGAACATTTAGGCGGAAGAAAGGGTAGAGATTTATATCTGTATAAATATGATCCTGATACACATAAATTATTGACACTTCCAAGAAGATCAAAAATCAAGGTGGATACTGACGGATACGCACAAATTCCTGTTGTTGAATCGGGAGATTATATATTAGCGGCTAAAAGACCCAAGTCCAAAAACATTGTTACCTTGAATAAGCAAATAAATACAAATAAGATTAAAAACGCAAATGCAGGTTCAACCAAGCAGATTAATTTGTCATCATCGCCTACACTTAAGAAAGTCAGCAACTTGAAACAGGATATGCCATATTATTACGGGGCGTACAGCGTAAAATTTTCAAGCTCCAATAAGAAGGTGGCTAAGGTAAACAACAGCGGCAAGATAAAATTCTTAAAGAAAGGCAGCGTGAAAATTCATACCGATATACGATTGTATAACGGTACAAAGACAAGAAAAACTATGACAATTAAGGTAAAATGATTAAAAGAGGTGCAATAATAATGAAGCAGTTATATAAAAAAAGAATATTTTTGAGCCTGATTTTAATGATATTTGCATTTTGTCTGATATTTAATACAGATGTATCTGCTGCAAAAAAAAGGAGATTTAACAGAAAAACCAAGGTTTCTAAAACTGTTAAACCTACCTCTATGAAAACCTTTATAACCTATTATAATCTGAATGTGGGAGAAACCAGAGATATTAAAGTTGCTCCTCTAAAAGCCACAATTAAGGTGCAGTATTTACCGACAAATGCAACAAGGGAAGGTATCAGCGTAAAATCTTCAAATAGCGGCATAGTGAAGATAACAAGAAAAAATAAGTTTTATTATAGATTTACGGCAAAGAAAAAGGGCAGTGTCACATTGACTATAAGCTCTCTTAAAAATGCCGCAAGCGGTAAAAAACTACAGGCAAAGGTTAGGATTAGAGTAGATGATCCGAAGCCAATAAGATCTATTACCGCAGCTAAAAACGGTGTGTCACAGATAAGGCTGAATTTTGATACCGTTATTAAAAACAGGTTCGATACATCAAAGCTTATCATTGAAAGATATGACGATAGAGATGAAAAATTGCTTGAAACGTTATCTCTTAAAAACTTTGAATATGTAAAAGATGATGAATTCGGAGTATTATTAAATCTTGTAAAGGATTTGGAAAGCAATTCCAATTATCATATTAGGTATGACGGTATGTTTGCAAGCTTTGCAACGGGTAAAATAGGTGTAAACAGAATTGAGGTCGTAAACAAGAAAATACCTAAAAACATACCTACCAAGATTGTTCTTAAGGCATTTGACATTGAGGGCAACGATGTGACCGATACCGGATTTTTTAAGAAAGATAAGGTATCAATTAAACTTATTGATGCTACGTCCAATGCCACAAGGCTTGAGGGTGTCGGCATAAACACCAAGCTCTATATGATAGAAACCGGATCCAAGGCAAATATAGAAATAGCATATGAGGATATAAAATTAAAAGAAGAGATAATCTGCGATGATATGATTGATGCTTCCTTAAATAACGTATATAAAAACGTTGTAGTTTATGGAAAAGACAGCATTAATTGGGATATAGTCAAAGAAAATGAGCTTGCCAAGCTTGATTTATCAGGCAAGGATGCCTCTATAGCACTTTTATTAAAGGCGTCCGACGGCAAACTGATTTCCAACAAGAGTTACGATAAACATTATGACCCTAAGGCTACTTTTACATATTCCGTAAATAAGGGCTCTAAAATAAAGGTCGATGAAAAGACCGGTGCTATAAGTGCAAATAAGGCGGGTAACTATGGCGTAAAGGTAACCATGAATTATAATGGAAATAATTATCAGTATTATGTGTCTATTAAAGCCGAGGACATTAAATTGGGTGCCGTGACGCTTGATTATCCTGAAATTACGGTTTCAAACAGAAACGGAATAAAGTATGTAAATCTTAGATGTGTTAATATTTACGGTGGCAGCATAGAAGAACGTGATATGAAAT
>CAUUGW010000112.1:0-4989 GCA_963544785.1 uncultured Lachnospiraceae bacterium
CGTGGGTGGTCGAGCCACCGAGCACAGCTATTTTTTTGTGTATTCTGTCCGTTCCGTCCGAAAGCAGGGCTTTTTTTATGGATTTTGATTTTTTAAGTATGTACCCGCCGTCAAACGGATATTCCAGTTCTTTCATTGTAACCTTTTCTTATATTTGTATGATCGGCTTGCTGCTATTTTCGACCTAAGCAAAACGCTCCTTGATATATTCTATCATAAGTTTACTTTTATATCCGTCATCCGCTCCTTTTCCTGAAGCAAATAACATCCGGATTATTTATTTTACAAATGTATTGTTTTTGATGGATTTTTCTTATATGCCGTATCATGGAATAAATACTCTCCATGCAGCGAATTTTGATGTTTCACCATTATAAGCGGTACTGCAAATACTTTTATTGCATACAGACCTATCAAGATCATAAAAAATTCAAACTTCATATTATTAAAATGGTGTACGTACCCTTCATACAATATCCATATATTAAGCGCCATATCAAACACTGCTGCCAAAGTTGCGGATATAACATTGGTTTCGATCCCCGGACAATAAAATTTTATTGCATATAACGCCGATACGGAAACATTGTAAATACAAATCGGTTTATATTCTTTTCTGTAAATAACCAATGTTTTGCGATTATAAAACATGCTGCGTCCTGCCTGCAAGGATTTGAATTCATTAATCCAAACATGACTTATATCACTTATTTCTTCCCAAGGTATAAACAAATCAATCTTTTTTAGATAAATTCCCTCTTTACAGATATAAAATTTCCAAGCAGCAAAATGCAAGATCACGGACAGCACAATGAAAATTACAATTTGAATATAAATCGATTGCACTACTCCTATGCTGAATTTGTTATTAAAAAATACTATGCTTTTTCCTTCGCCGTCAGCTATTACATAGAAAACCATTATAAAAAAAGAAAGCAGTAGTAATACAGATCTGTAAAAAATACTGTTATATTTTATTTTCACATTCAATTTCTCCATGACTGCCGCAAGCTTTCTATTATATTACCCTTATTTGACCGATTTATCTTTCATTCTTAAATTTTTGCAAAAACTATCGTTACCCGTGCATTCGCCAATAGGTCTCCAATCGATGATGTCAGAGCAAGCTCTGGCATCATCGATCAAGCTCAAACAAGCTCGAAACCTTGGCTTCATCGCTGGTGTAACCTATCGTTACTGCGATATCTGCCAAGGTTTTTTGGCTTCATTGCTCGCGTAAATAAAACATTACTAAAGCCAATTTTACTTCACGACTGCTTTTTACCGCCCTCTTATACAGCGATCATGCTATCCCCTTAACCGTATAATCCTTATCCTCCACAGCCTTTTTAAGGACTTCATCGGATACCTCCGACGACAGCTCAACAACAGCCGTTCCTTCTTTATGGCTTACCGCAGCACTTTCTACTCCCGGAAGAGCTTCCAGAGCCTTCTTTACAGAAGCTTCACAGTGCCCGCACATCATTCCTTCAATATTGATCGTCTTTTTCATGATTTTCTCCTTTAAAGTATGTGTATTTGAAAAATCGTCTTTTAGCGATTTTTTTCTTATTTTTTTATATCTTTTCGCATCATGTATTTTTACAAGGTTGAGCCTTAATGCGTTCATACAGACGAAAAAGCTTGAAAGAGCCATTGCAGCCGCACCGTACATGGGCTTCATTTGAAGCCCGTAAAGCCCCATGGCGAGGGGTATGCAGACCGCATTGTATATAAACGCCCAAAAGAGATTTTCATGGATATTGTGTATAGTCGCTCTGCTCAGCCTTATCGCAGCGGAAACGTCCGTGAGCCTGCTTTTCATGACTACTATATCGGCGGCGTCTATTGCGATATCCGTTCCGGCACCTATTGCGATCCCTACGTCCGCAACGGTTAATGCCGGAGCGTCATTTATTCCGTCGCCCACCATTGCGACCTTTCCGCTTTTTTGCAACCCCTTTATTATATCGGATTTGCCCTCCGGAAGAACTCCCGCTATTACTTCGTCGACTCCCGCTTTTTTTCCTATTGCATTTGCGGTGCGTTCGTTGTCTCCCGTGAGCATTACCACCTTCAATCCCATATTTTTAAGCTCTTTTATCGCTTCTCCGGAATCCTCCTTTATTGTATCGGCAACGGCTATTATTCCCAAAAGCTTATCGGACAGTGCAAAAAGCAGAGGCGTCTTTCCTTCATTTGAAAAAGTATTTGCTTTTTCTTCTAAGCCCTTTTCTACGCTTATAAATGAAGAAATATATTTAAGACTTCCGCCGTAAAGCGGCTCTTCCTTTCCCTCAAAGGTACACTTTGCCTTGAGTCCGTTCCCGGGCATGGCGGTAAAATCCGTTACTTCGGGTATGCCGCTTATATTATCGGTCTTGATTTTTTCCATTACCGCCCCTGCAAGAGGATGTTCGCTTTTGCTCTCAAGAGCGGCTGCATAAGAAAGCAATTCATTATTACTTATTCCGTTTGCCTCTATGTCCGTAACCCTGGGCTCACCCTCCGTTATGGTCCCCGTTTTATCAAGTGCAATAATTTCCGTGCGTCCGACTCCTTCGAGTGAAGCCGCGGTTTTATACAGTATACCGTTCTTTGCTCCCATTCCGCTGCCGACCATTATGGCAACGGGAGTTGCAAGACCTAAAGCACAGGGACAGCTTATTACCAGTACGGTTATGGCACGGGCAACCGCAAAGCCCGGGCTTTCACCCGTCATCACCCAGCCTATAAAGGTAAATGCGGCTATCCCCATAACAAGGGGAACAAAGACAGCCGAAACCTTGTCCGCAATTCTTGCGATTGGCGCCTTCGTAGCCGCAGCGTCGGAAACGGTTTTAATAATCCTTGCAAGCGTGGTATCTTCTCCTACTCTTTGAGCAGTGCATTTGATATAACCTGACAGGTTTATTGTTGCGGCAAAAACACTGTCTCCCTTCTCCTTATCGGAAGGTATGCTCTCTCCTGTAAGAGAAGCCTCGTTTATCGCTGTAATTCCCTCTATTATTTTCCCGTCTACGGGTATGCTTTCTCCGGGCTTTACTACAAAAACATCTCCGACTCTGACCTCATTTATGCCTACTTCCTTTTCTTCTCCGTTTTTTAAAAGAATCGCCTTTTTGGGCGCAAGCTTCATCAGTCCTTTGAGTGCGTCGGTTGTTCTGCCCTTTGAAAGGGCTTCCAGCATTTTACCCACGGTAATGAGCGCAGGTATCATAGCCGCCGACTCGAAATACAAATTCATTCCGTATCTCATAACGGTTTCGTGATCGCCGCTTCCCTGCGCCAGTATCATTATAAACAATTCCGCCAAAGAATATGCAAACGACGCCGACGAACCGAGTGCAACCAGAGTATCCATATTGGGGGAAAAATGAAAAAGAGCTTTAAAGCCGGATGTGAAAAACTTCGCATTTATAATCATGACTATAATAGCGAGAAGCATTTCAAAAACAGCCGTAAATACAAGATTATCAAAGGCTTCGGGAACGGGGAGCCCCCACATCATATGTCCCATGGACACATACATCAGAGCCGCCAAAAACACCAGAGAATATGCGAGTCTTCTCAGCATTTTGGGCGTTTCCGTGTCTTTAAGAACGGCATCGTCCTCCCAAGAGAGTGCCTCTGTTGAGGACTCCTCCGTTGAAAATGTATTTTCTGAAACTGCTTCTTTTGAAGATGTTCCTTTATATACTTCTTTTTTGGATGAGCTCTTTGACGACGCTCCGTATCCCGCAGCCTCCACCGCCTTTATTATGTTCTTACTGTCTGCCGTTCCCTCAACGCCCATGGAGTTGGTCAAAAGAGAAACCGCCACGCTCTCTACGCCCGGAACCTTGGCGACAGCCTTTTCCACTCTGGCGCTGCACGCGGCACAGCTCATGCCTGTGACGTTGTATTGTTTCATAATACTTATTTACCTCCTCACATTCGGGCAATCCGTTGCTCTCATAAACGTATTCGTCGGTAAAACCCGAGCTTCCCTGCTCTCTACTTCATGACTTTTTGAAGGGTTTCGACAAATTCGTCTATTATTTCGGGTCTGCCTTCCTGTATGTCCTGCACTACGCAGTTTTTCAGGTGGGATGCCAAAAGCACCTTATTGAAGCTGTTAAGCGCCGAATTTATTGCGGATACCTGTATCATAATATCGGGACAGTATCCGTCGTCCTCAAGCATTCTCTGAACCCCGCGAACCTGTCCTTCTATGCGCTTTAATCTGTTCATCAGATCCCTGCGTTCTTTTTCAGTTCGTCTTACATGCTTATGCGGCATATTTTCTTTTTTATGCGGCGCAGCTTCCTTTTTGGACATCCGATTCTCCCATCTTCTAAGCCGGACACGGCTGTTATGTTGTATACCCCATACGGGTATTTGATTATACACTTTATACCCCTACGGGGTATAGGTCAAGCGTTTTATATATTCTTAATATTTTATAGTATAAACTCAGCTCTTAAAAATATAATAGAAGCTTATTCTTCCCCGTCTCCGGAACGATGGCTTCCCATTTGTCCTTATATTTTTCTTGCAAATATCTTTGCATTTCCTGCATCTCGTTTATAGTGAAATCTTCCATCTAAATCACCTCTGTTATTTTGTTTTATTTCACAAGCCACGATCCCTTTTTCTTGGAACCAATTCTTTCTATCACGCCCTCATCAAGCAGTTCCTTCATCAACATTTGCACTGTGCGACGTGATTTGTCCATCATTTCCGATAGTTCTACTTGTGTCAGTGAAGGGGTCTCCTTAAGAAGAAGCAGTATGTGGTCCCTATCCGTAATCATGCTTTTTTGCGCTTTGTTTTGCGCTTTATTTCGCGCTTTATTTTGCGCTTTATCAAAAGCATAATTGAGGTTCCATAACGTAAGGAAGAAATTATATCCATCCGTATAAAATACAGGTTTTAATTCCTCTTTATAACGTTCTTCATTTTCATAAGCGTCAAGAATTTTCTTAAATCCACTGCCTCTTCGCTCCA
>CAUUGW010000113.1:0-4982 GCA_963544785.1 uncultured Lachnospiraceae bacterium
ACGAGCATTTAGCAAACAACCTAAAGAGAGGTGATAATATGATTCATAAGGAAATGATTGCTATGCTTCTGGCAGGCGGACAAGGCAGCAGACTTGGAATCCTTACTAAAAATATTGCAAAGCCGGCTGTATCATTCGGCGGAAAATATAGAATAATTGACTTTCCTTTGAGTAATTGCGTAAATTCAGGTGTGGATACGGTAGGCGTTCTTACTCAATACCAGCCGCTTAGGCTTAATACTCATATCGGAATCGGTATCCCTTGGGATCTTGATAAAACCGTCGGAGGTGTAGCCATTCTTCCCCCTTACGAAAAATCAGGAACAAGCGAATGGTATACGGGAACGGCTAATGCCATATATCAAAACTTAAGCTATATGGATCAGTTTAAACCTAAATATGTGCTTATTTTATCAGGAGATCATATTTATAAAATGGACTACAAGGTAATGCTTGACTATCATAAGGCACAAAAATCCGATCTTACAATAGCCTGTATGCCGGTTCCGATAAATGAGGCGAGCAGATTCGGCATTGTGATAACCGATGACAAAGGACAGGTAACTGAATTTGAAGAAAAACCTGAACATCCAAGAAGCAATTTAGCCTCTATGGGTATTTATATTTTCAATTACGAAACCTTGCGTCAGGCTCTTTTAGAGGGAGCCGGCGTTCCCTCCTGTGACTTTGGCAAACATATTATCCCGTATTGTCACGAAAAAAACAGCAGGATTTTTGCCTATGAATTTACCGGGTATTGGAAAGATGTAGGTACTCTTCAGTCTTATTGGGATGCCAATATGGGGCTTGTCGATTTAGTTCCTGAATTCAATTTATACGAAGAATACTGGAACATTTTTACCAGAAGCGATGTTTTACCTCCTCAGTTCGTGGCAAAAGACGCTTATGTTTCCCGCTCTATTGTTTCCGAAGGCTGCAATATATTCGGAAATGTTACCCATTCAGTTATAGGAACGGGAGTAACGATAGGTGAGGGCAGTACCGTTAAGGACTCTATTATAATGTCCGATGCCAAAATAGGAAACAACTGCTATATTGACAGGGCGATTATTGCAGAGGATACAATAATTGGAGATAACGTAAAAATAGGAGTGGGTGATGATATTCCCAACGTATTCAGACCCGATATTTACAATTCATCGCTTGCGGTGATTGGAGAAAACAGCATTATACCTTCAAATGTCAGCATCGGTAAAAATACCGCTATTTACGGAAAAACAACATTAGACGATTATCCTGACAATTACTTGGAGAGCGGACAATTCCTTAATGCGGAAAAGGAGGTCGAGAAAATATGAAAGCAGTCGGAATTATTTTAGCCGGTGGAAACAGCAACAGTATGAAGGCTTTAACCACCAAACGTGCAATATCGGCTATGCCTGTTGCCGGCAGCTATCGTTGCATAGACTTTGCACTAAGTAATATGACTAACTCCGGTGTAAATAAGGTAGCCATTCTTACCCAGTATAATTCACGCTCATTAAACGAGCATTTGAATTCTTCTAAATGGTGGGGGTTCGGTCGTAAACAGGGCGGTCTTTATGTATTCAATCCCACTATTACGGCTGCCAGCAGCTCGTGGTTCAGGGGCACTGCGGATTCAATGTATAAAAATATTGATTTTTTAAAAAGGTGTCATGAGCCCTATGTCATAATAGCCACGGGAGATTGTGTCTATAAGCTTGATTATGCAAAAGTTCTTGAATACCATATTTCAAAAAGGGCGGATATTACCATAGTGTGTACCGAGCTTCCAAGGCATGAGGATCCCACGAGATTCGGAATGATAAGAATGGACGAAGACTCAAGGATAATAGACTTTGAAGAAAAACCGATGATTACCAACTATAAGACGATTTCCACAGGTATCTACGTTATAAGAAGACGACAACTTATTGATCTTCTTGAGCGTGCCGCAGAAGAGGATCGTTTTGATTTTGTGAGAGACATAATAATAAGATATAAAAATTTAAAGAAAATTTACGGATATAAGACTCAGGATTATTGGAGCAACATTTCTACCGTTCCATCATACTACAGAACCAATATGGATTTCCTGAATCCCGATATCAGAAAATATTTTTTTGATGAATCTCCTGCAATATATTCAAAGGCTGATGACAATCCGCCTGCTAAATACAACGAAACGGCGGAGGTTAAAAACAGCCTGATTTCAAGCGGTTGTATAATAAACGGCAAGGTAGAAAATTCCATCTTATTTAAAAAAGTGGTCATAGGAAACAACTGCGTAATCAAAAACTCGATAATCTTTAACGATGTTTATTTGGGCAACAACTGCCATATAGAAAACTGTATTGTTGAGAGCAGAGATACTATAAGGGCTAACTCCTATCATTATGGAGAAAATGCTATAAAAATAGTGGTGGAAAGAAACGAAAGATATGTGTTATAAGATAAACATCAAATCTTAATTGCGGTGGCTTTCGCTTTTGTGAAAAGGCGATAAACACACCGCTTTTTTATGCCTATGTTATGAAATAATGGCACCGGCAGACTTAATCACAGCCTGTTAAATAAGCAAATTTTTGATTGATACCGACATCATAAAAATATTTCTGATAAATTTTTAAAAATGTGGTCATTGCCACTTAATCTGTTAGAATAATATACTACAATATATTTAGGAAGCCAAGGGGGGAAACTTACGGATGACCAAATTTTATATTAACCCCCGAGGGAATTCTATAATAAAGTTAGTTAAAATCAATATTTTTAAAAAATAGGAGGTATGAAGATGGCTTATACAGATTGGAAAGATAGGGTTGAGGGATTTAAAGAAATTGACGTTAGAGGTGTGGCAGGCAACTTTTTTCAGGGATTGAAAAAACAGGCGGCTGAACTTAAGCAGGGTGAAGGAATTACAATTATACAGAGCTTTGAGCCCATACCTTTGTACGAGGTAATGGAGGATATGGGATTTGAATATCATACGAATCAGGTGTCAGGCACTGAATTTCGTGTAAATTTTTACAGAGCGGTGGTCAAAAAACAAGACAAAGATATCCCGATGCGTCCGGTGGCACTGACCAATATGCCTATTATAGATGAAAATCTCGGAAAAATATCTGTGGAATTCTGGGATCTTACATGGAATGACAGCAAGCGATACCTTCCGTATGAAACAAGACTGTTATTGTCCTTGACAAATGCGGTAGGTGCGGGAAGAATGCGTCAGGCTACCAGAGAGCTGGTAAAATCATATATATCAGGTCTTGACAGCGCGGCACTTGATGATGTTTTTGAATTGTTGGTATGGAATCAGGGCATAGGATACTTCAGCTCTGAAATAGGACCGTCCACATTATTTGCGGCATATAAAACTATAAAGCAAATGGAAAAACAGGGTAAAGACCGTTCAGAAATCGTGGATACCTTAAAAGAAAAGTTCGATGAGAAAAATCCCGATATAAAGGTGGTATAAAGGGTTTTTATTGAAATTATAAATAAGGGCGGCAAATCCGCCCTTATTTATATACAAGTCTATATCAACCCAAACTTCTACACTACATATCCTTTATTGACTTTTTTATGTGTTCTCTTTCTTCTACCGAAAGATTGTACTTATCAAATAGTTGCTCATCAATATTGTTTATAGATTTATACCAATTTATGTCCGAGTTCTCGGTAAAGTCTTGCATTGGAACGAATCTATAAACAATCTGTGTAGTATTTTGTGAAGACTTAACTAATGAAACCATATATCTTAAAAACTTTGTCTTTATATACTTTTGCAGACTCTCAGCCTCAAACAAATTGTCAAATTTCCCTATTGGAATCAAAGAATCAGTGCAAGCACTTTTTATTACTCCAATATATGGCTCTCCAATAACTTTTTTGTCCACATTCGGTGCTCCGGCAGATTTTGAAATAAAGACTTTATAAGCATTGAAAACATCAATGTTTTTAATCACTTTATCCTCTGTTATATACCTAATTTCATTAGCTTTGCATCTTAGCTCACAGGCATTTTCAAAAATGTCCTTTGAAGATACTGCATTTACAACGGAATCTTTACCTATTATTCCAAAAGCATTTCTTCCTTTTGTGATTTCCGTTAATGAACAAAAATCTTCATTTCTAACTTTATCTAATATATTGAATTGTTTTTCGTCAGTTAAAACTATATCCAATCCCTCTAAAAATAAATTTCTTTTAGTAGAAGTTCTTTTTTTGTTAAAAACCTTAACAAAATTAAGGCTTCCTTTATGTTTCAAAGAAGATAAGAAAAAGCATACTCCGCCTTTAATTTCAACATTATTAAAAATACTATTCGTATCTTCAAAATAGTACATATCAGAAAGTGTATCTTTAGTTTTAAAAAACTCTCTTAATTTCAAGAAGGATTTATCTTGGGCATCACCGGCAAACCATCTTGCCGGTATTATTAATGAAGATAGATTTGTAGAAATCTCCATTGATAGGATTGTGTAATACGGAAAAAGCTGTTTCGATAAAGAAGAGTTTAATTTTTCTTCGCTTATTCCTTTTTGATATGGCGGGTTTCCTATTACCGCTCCGAATTTCACTATTTCCTCACCTGCCTTAATTTCATCTTTCAATGTGATTTTACTAAAATCTTTTTCCTGCCTTAATAGGCTGCTTATCTTTTCAAAATCCACTTCGTCGTTATCATTCTTTACATCAATTAAATCATAAGCATTAAATCTCGACGCAATATTTTCAATATTGATATCTAATATCTCATAGAATCTTCTCGTAAATTCATATGCTATAGATGACGTAGGAATGTAATAGATAATATCCTTTACATCTTCGTGTGAATATCCAAGTTCATATGTTAATCTCTTATATAAAGAAACTGCGTATTCTCCTGATTTGCTTGCAATATCCAGCAATTTATCTTGATTAGACACAATCTCTTTTAATCCCTCTTCAGGTAATAAGTTAACCATTTCATCGCAGACATTAGACGGTGTAAT
>CAUUGW010000114.1:0-4965 GCA_963544785.1 uncultured Lachnospiraceae bacterium
GACTTTAATGATATTACCACGCTTATGGGCGATCAATTCAAAACTATGAGTGACAGGGATAAAAAAACCGGTAAATTAAAGTACGATGCCTTAACTGATGAGCAAAAAGAAAAGATGTCCGAAAAGCAGATCGAAAAATGGGAGAAAAAAGCCAAGGAAGGTATGTTATTTGCAGATCCTACACTAAGAGAGGCAAGAGACGGCCTTTTAAGTATGATGTATCATGGAAACTTTGCAAGCAAATTGGCATCTATAGGAATAACACAGGCGAGTTATTTCAACAACAAAAACGGAGGCTTGGAATTTGATGAGGCAAAGTTCAGACAGGCATTAAAAGACGATCCCGAAGCGGTGGAAAAAATATTTGCAGGAGATTCTTTGGGCAATAAGGGTTTTGCTCAACATATGAAAGAAACAATTGCAAAATACGCATCCGATACCGGTGCTTATAAGGGCAGCCTTGTAGAGCGTGCCGGAAGTAAATATGCTCCCGCCACTATGTTCAACAATCAATCATTCAATGAAATAGATCAATTAAATAAGAGCTTAAAGCTCTATGAAGAAAGACTTAAGGGAGAAGAGGACAGGTATATCAGGAGGTTTGCAAGACTTGAACAGTTGATGATGAAAGCAAATATGCAAAGCGGATATCTTGCCAATTTGCAGCAATAAGATAGTCTGCTGAATTTGCCTATATGAGAGCTTGCTCTTGATATAGGCAATGAAAGCAGATTATCAATATGGTTAGCTTATGTTGGATATATGAAAGCTCGCTTTCAATATAGACAATATAAGCGAATCATCAAGATGGTTAGCTGAACTTGCCTATAAGAAAGCTTGCTTTCAGTATAGGCAAGTATAGCTAACTATCAATATAATTTTAATTATATAATGTTTTTGTCCATATTTAGAGGAGAAATAAAATATGTTAGACGGTTATGCTCAGTATAAGACACAGAGTTTAAGCACTATGACACAGGGTGAGATATTGCTTATGCTGTATGATGAGGTGTCTAAAAGGCTGCTTAGGGCTGAGATGTCTATAGAAACACAGGATTGGCAGGTGTTTGAGGAGTCATTGGAAAGGGCGAGAAAGATAATAACGGAGCTTAGGTATTCTTTGGACATGCAATATGAGATCAGTTCCACCCTTTATCGTATGTATGACTTTTTCCTGTTTAAGCTTGCCAAGGCTGTCGCAAGCAGAAAGGCTGTTGATATTGAAGAGCTGAAGCCGCTTGTAAAGGATTTAAGAGATGCTTTTAAGGAGGCAAGTAAACATGCCAAAATTTAGTGATGAGCTTTTAGAAGATGTTTTAAGTTGGCAGACCAAAAGGCATTTACAGATAATATCGGCAGTTGACAGTACGCAAAGGTTGATTGATTTATCTAAAACTAATGATGAAGATTCTATAGATTTGGAAATAGATTTAAGACAGGTCAGTATAGATGAGTTGGAAGCTTTGGACAGTGTTTTTGAAGAAATGACTGTCGGTATGTCTCAGGATGATATAGAAGAGCTTTTAAGTATTGATTACGATGAAGAAAATATATCCGTACTTGAAAAGAAGCTCAGGTTGGCAAATTTTAATTCTTATGGAGCGATTAATAAACTGAAGCGTATAGATAAAACTTTCAGCACCGAATATGGAAAAAACCTTTCCATATATGTCTGATATGATGCTTTGCATTGATTTTCGTATAGGATTTTAATAAAATAAGTATTTTTGTAAATAAGCTGCTATATGTGGAACTGTAAAGACTATATTTATATATAAGATTTACAGTTTCTGCATTATGTGGCTTTTTGTCAAATATAAAGGATAGTGCATAAGGGGGGAAGGCATGTCTTATATAAGCTTTGATAAGGTTACGAAAATATATAAAATGGGTGAGATAATAATAAAGGCTTTGGATGAAGCCTCTTTTTCCATAGACAAAGGAGAACTGGTTGCGATAGTGGGACCGTCAGGAGCCGGTAAGACCACCGCCTTAAACATCTTGGGAGGCATGGATACCGCAAGTGACGGAGAAATACTGGTAGACGGTATCAGGGTAAAAGAGCTTAAGGGGAAAAAACTCATAAAATACCGCAGAGAAAACATCGGTTTTGTATTCCAGTTTTATAATCTGATACAAAACTTAACCGCTTTGGAAAACGTGGAGCTTGCCACACAGATTTGCAGGGACAGTCTGCCGCCTGAAAAAATATTAAAAGATGTGGGACTTGAGAACAGAATGTATAATTTCCCCTCTCAATTATCGGGAGGAGAGCAGCAGAGGGTGGCTATAGCTCGTGCAATAGCCAAGAATCCAAAGCTTTTGTTATGCGATGAGCCCACAGGAGCTCTTGACTACAATACCGGAAAGCAGATATTGAAATTATTACAGGATACAAGCAGATTGACCGGTATGACTGTAGTGATTATTACTCATAATATGGCAATAGCTCCGATGACTGATAAAGTAATACATTTTAAGAACGGCAAGGCTTATGATATTGTTATAAATGAAAACCCTGTACCTGCAGAGTTGATTGAATGGTAAGGAGTTTGACAGTATGAAGACTGCATTATTAAAAGACGGCTGTATCGAAATAAAAAAGAATTTCAAAAGATTTATAGCTCTTGTTTTGATGTCCTTTTTGGGTGTGGGCTTTTTTGCGGGAATAAGGGCGGCTTCTTTTGATATGGAGCTGACACTTGATAAGTATTATAAGGACAGCAGAGTTTTTGATATAAATGTGGTGTCTACGCTCGGCGTTACCGAAAGGGATTTGAAGAAGATAAAAGAGATTGACGGCGTGGAAGATGCCGTACTCGGATATGAGAAAGACAAGTTGATAAAGATTAACAGAACCGCCTATGCCGCAAGGCTTATGGTGTATGATGATAATTTAAATGTTCCGAAGCTCTCAAAAAATACGGAGATATTATCGGTCGGTGAAATACCGACAAGCGACGATAGCAACAGATGCCTTGCCGATCCGAGGCTGATGCTTATATTCGGCTTTAAGGTCGGAGATTTGATTGAGATTGAGGACAGCGACTTTAAATATTCAAGGTTCAGAATAGCGGCGGCGGTGGACAGTCCTATCTATATGTCGAAGGACAGAGGGAATAACAAATATGCAAGCGGCAGAACAGATTTTTATATCTATATTCCGAAATCCGCCATAAAGGATGATGTAGAGATATATACCAATGTGTATATCAGAGTAAAGGGAGCTGACAGGCTTAAAGTCAACAGCAATGAGTATAACGGTCTTGTGAATAATGTAATCAAAAAGATAAACGCTATAAAAGGAGAATCTGAAAAAAACAGATATGAGGAGGTAAAAAAAGATGCTGAGGACAAGATAGCGGATGCACAAAATAAGATAGATAATATGGCGGCATCTGTAAACGGCAACATACCTGAGGGGCTTAAGGAAAAATTGGAAGAGGAGTTAAATAATGCAGGCTTAAGTATTGAAAAGGCTCGAAAGGATTTAGATGAAATCAGATATCCCAAATGGTATATCTTTGACAGGAAGGATAATATCGCCTATGACGGCTTTATCAGAGATATTTCAAGTGTTAATAAGCTTGGAGGGATATTTCCTCTGATATTGTTTCTTATTGCCGCACTTATTTCTTTAAATTCCATGACCAGAATGGTTGAAGAGCAAAGAATACAGGTAGGCACATTAAAAGCTTTGGGATATAGCTCTATTCTTATTGCTTTAAAGTATATAGCATTTGCCTTTATCGCATGTGTTATCGGAGGTTTTGTCGGTATGTCTGCGGGTTTTGTAATATTGCCGAGGACTATTTGGAGAATGTATGAGCTTGATTACTCTCTGCCGAATGATCTGGTGCTGAGCTTTGATTATAAAAACGGCGGTATAGGACTTTTGATTATGCTGTCTATGATAATATTGGCAACCGTTACCGCAATCTATGAGGAATTAAAGGAGGTGCCGGCGGTTTTGATGCGTCCCAAGGTACCCAAAGAGGCGAAAAGAGTGTTGCTTGAGCGTATAGGTTTTATATGGAGGGCATTGAATTTCAGCCAAAAGGTTACAATCAGAAACATTTTCAGGTATAAAAAACGATTTTTAATGACAATTATCGGAATTATGGGTTGTACCTCACTTATCGTATCGGGCTTCGGCTTAAGGGATTCTGTTTCCAACATACTTAAAGGTCAGTACGGCAAGGTGTTTAACTTTGATATGATGGTGCGATTGTCGGAAAATATTGATAAAGCGGATGCGGATAAGGCGATTCTTGAGATTAAAAAAATAAACGACATACAAGATTTCGCAAAAGTGAATATGTCTTCAATCAGCCTGCAGACAAAGGACAAGGGATATGCTGCACAATTAATAGTTCCAGATAACCTTGATGAACTGAGAGATGTAATAAATCTGCATGACAAAGGCGGCAAAAAGGATATGGAAATAAGCAACGATAAGGTTTATTTATCGGATAAATTGGCGGAACTTTTAGGAGTTGAAATCGGATCTTATGTCACTATAATTAAAGACGACGAAAAGACGGTAAGAGCTGTAGTCGGCGGGATTTTGGAAAATTATTTGTCACATTATGTCTATGTGTCCAAGGAATTTTTCAATAAAAACATTGAAGATTATTATACAAACACTGTTATTCTGAGGAATGAAAAGCATGATGCCGAAACGGAAAGAGACAGTACTGAAAAGATTTTGAGCCTTGATAATATAGAAACGGTGATTTTGTCATCCGCCATAATGAACAGGCTTTCAGTTATGACAAGTTCGCTTAACTATGTGGTTATCATACTTGTTGTGGCTGCCGCTTTGCTGAATTTTATAGTCCTGTATAATCTCTCGAATCTTAATATCAGTGAAAGAAGCAGAGAAATAGCTACTATAAAGGTACTCGGATTTTATGACAGAGAGGTGTACGGATACCTTGACAGAGAAACCGTTATACTCACCTT
>CAUUGW010000115.1:0-4949 GCA_963544785.1 uncultured Lachnospiraceae bacterium
CTGTGTTTAATATTTTGTTCTTGACTCGTTTTCGTTAAGTGTTTAGGTATAACTCACACTAAGCTCATACATCGCTTTGCTCGTATTCGCTAAGTGTTCGTATTATACCATAAATACTAAGTTCAAGCTTCGTCAAGCTTTTACTTTTAATATTAAATTCAATCTCTGTTCTTGACTCGCTTTCACTAAGTGTTTAGGTATAACTCATACTAAGTAAAATCTTCGCTACGCTCGATTTTTCTAAGTATTCGTATTATACCATATATGTATTTTATTGTAAATTTCTTTAGGACAGCTTTGATAATTTGCTGTATTTGCCTATATTGAATAAAATTTTTATTTATGCTATAGTGTGAGTACTTAGCGAAAATGAGCTATACCTAAATACTTAACGAAAATAAATATCCAAAAATAAATAAAGGGGAATAACAATGCTTGACAAGATGTATGAATCTTTCGGAATTTCAAAAACAACCGTTGAATTGGCAAAGGAGATTGAGAATAGAGCTTCGGCATTATTTAAAAGTTATGATGACATTGTTCAGTTTAATCAGCTGAAAGTTTTAAAGGCTATGCAGGATAACAGAGTGGATACCTCCTGCTTTAATGTGGCTACAGGCTACGGATATAATGACTATGGTAGAGATACCTTGGAAAAAATCTATGCACAGATTTTTAACACCGAGGACGCACTTGTAAGAGCACAGATTGTAAGCGGAACTCACGCACTTTATCTGACTTTATCGGCTCTTACCGATGTCAATGACGAAATTTTAAGCCCTGTGGGAGCTCCCTATGATACATTGCAGTCTGTAATAGGAATAAAAAAGACCGCAAATTCTCTGATTGAAAAAGGGATAAAATACGCTCAGGTTGATTTAATCGGAAATGACTTTGATTATGATAATATTAAAAAGGCTATAAATAAAAATACGAGGCTGGTAACTATTCAAAGATCAAAGGGATATACTCTTCGAGAATCCTTTTCTGTAAAAAAGATAGGTCAGCTTATTTCATTTATTAAAAATATAGATGAGAATATCATAATTATGGTTGATAATTGTTATGGAGAGTTTGTGGATTATATAGAGCCTACCGACGTGGGAGCAGATTTGGCTGTAGGCTCTTTGATTAAGAATCCGGGAGGCGGACTTGCAGCGTCAGGCGGATATATCGTAGGCAAGAAAAAATATATAGAAAAGATAGCAGACAGATTAACAGCACCCGGGTTAGGTAAAGAGGTGGGGGCATCTCTCGGGCAGAATGCAATGCTTTATCAGGGGCTTTTCCAAGCACCGTTTGTGGCTGTTTCAGCTTTAAAGGGGGCTGTTTTTACAGCCGGAATTTTTGAAACTGCCGGTTATAAATGCTATCCTAAGTTTGATTATGAGAACAGGAGCGATATAATTCAAGCCGTTACCTTGGGAGATGAAAAAAGGCTTTATGCCTTTTGTGAGGGAGTGCAGGCTGCGGCACCTGTGGATTCCTATGTGAAGCCGGTGGGTGATGATATGCCCGGTTATGAAAAAAAGGTGATTATGGCGGCAGGCACATTTATTCAAGGATCTTCCATTGAATTAAGCGCGGATGCTCCGGTAAAAGAGCCGTACAACGTATATTTTCAAGGCGGCTTAAGCTATTATCATGCAAAATTAGGTGCGATGAAAGCCTTTGAGATGGTAAAGAGTGTGAAATAATATGAATAAGATTGCAATTATCGGCGGAGGGGCTTCCGGATTTTTTGCCGCCATTATCGCTAAAAAAAGAAATCCTGATATTGACATTACCATTTTTGAGGCTGAAAAACTGTCTTTAAAAAAACTGTCCGTTACGGGTAACGGCAAGTGCAATATAACCAACGATGATATGGAGTACTTAAGGGAAAGATATTACACCGGTGACTATCTTTTTCTTTCAAATGTGATAAGCGGCTGTGATGTGAAAATGACGATAGATGCGTTTGAAGCCTTGGGCATAAGGATAATTAAGAAAAGGGACGGCTATTATTATCCCAAGTGTGACAGTGCAAAGGCTTTTGCACAGAGCCTTATTAATATTGCAAACGGTTTGAGGATAAAAATAAAGGCAAACTGTCCGATTACCGATATAAGGCGTACGGACAGAGGATTACTGTTGTACAATAATTCCTATGAAATGTGCTTTGACAGGGTTTTAATAGCAAGCGGCTCCACAGCGGGTTTTAAAACATCAAGCAATGGCTATTCTTTGGCGAAGTCCGCAGGACACAGCATAATACCTGTAAGACCCGCATTGACAAGCCTAAAATATGCCGATAAGAGGCTTGATATTTTGGCTAAGCAGAGAATAAATGCAAAAGTCAGCCTGATTACGGATAATAAGATATCAGCCGTTCAGTACGGAGAAGTTCAGTTTAATATGGGGAATGTATCGGGGATTCCCGTGATGCAGATGAGCCATATGGCTGTAGATGCTGTAGATAAAGGCAAAAATCCGGTATTGCTTTTGGATTTGGAGATGGATACATTCCTTAGCGAGCTTATAAGAAGCTATGAAAATGAGAAAAATGAGCTTTATTTTTTATCGCTCAAACAGTTTTTGGACACAAAATATCCCATAAAGTACGGTGAATTTTTGGCTGAATTTTTGGGATTGAACAGAGATATGCCGTTAAGTGATATTTCCTATGATGAGCTTCATAAAATTGCAGCTCTCGTCAAAAATCTTGAGATTGTTATTGATTCATACGGGGATTTGGCATCCGCACAGGTGGCATCGGGCGGAGTGAATCTATCGGAGATAGACAGTAATACAATGCAATCAAGGCTTTGTCCCAATCTGTTTTTCGCAGGAGAGGTGCTTGATGTGGACGGCTTCTGCGGCGGCTACAATCTGCAATTTGCGTGGAGCAGTGCATATTTGGCTGCGGTTTCTATGATTAGATAAAATGCAATAACAATAATTCATAATTATGCAATAAATTGTATAAAATTTCAAAAAATTAAATAATATAAAAAAATACTGGAACTGTCGCTTATTTAATAGTATAATGGGAAACATATTTTAAAACTTTTCATAAAATTTTAAAATAATACTAAAAATAAGGAGGACGAAGGAATGAACAAAGAAAAACAGTTTCAGTCTAAATGGGGTTTTATCTTAGCCTGTGTAGGGTCGGCAGTCGGTATGGCTAATGTTTGGGGCTTTCCGTATAAAGTTGGAAGCTATGGTGGCGGAGCCTATTTAATCGCCTATCTTATTTTTGTAGCTATTTTCGGATATGTGGGACTTTCAGCGGAATATGCCGTGGGAAGAAAGGCAAAGACGGGTACAGTCGGCGCATATACTATGGCTTTAAAATCCGGTAATGCGAATAAGGTTCTGGGAAAGACTATAGGGTGGCTGCCTCTTGCGGGGTCTATGTGCATAGCTGTCGGATATGCAATTATTATTGCATATATATTAAAGAGTCTGATTCAGTCAATTACAGGCAGTCTTATGACCGTAGATACCAATACGTGGTTTGACAGCTTTGCATTAAAGGATTTTTCAGTGGTGCCGTTTCATATAATTATTGTGCTTGTCACCCTTATCACCCTTATTTTGGGAGCTGAGAGCATAGGCAAGACCAATAAGATAATGATGCCGTTATTTTTTATTTTATTTTTAATAATGGCGGTAAGGGTTGCAATTTTGCCCGGTGCATTAGAGGGATATAAATTCATTTTCACGGTAAAATGGGAGGCTTTTCTTGATCCTATGACGTGGATTTTTGCAATGGGACAGGCTTTCTTTTCTCTGTCGATAACGGGCAGCGGAATGATTGTATACGGTGCATATTTACCGGATGATGAGGATGTGGTTAACGGAGCGATTAACACCGCATTTTTTGATACCTTGGCGGCATTTGTGGCAACAATAGTTATGATACCCGCCTGTTTTGCATTCGGAATGGATCAAGCAGGAGGACCTAAGCTTTTGTTCGTGGTATTTCCTAAAATTTTACAGGAAATGCCTTTTGGCAGATTGTTTGCCGTTATAATGTATTTAGCCGTTGTTTTTGGAGGTATTTCATCTCTACAGAATATGCTTGAGGCGGTACTTGAGTCCGTAAATCATAAATTGCCTAAGCTTAAACGAGGGATTATTCTTGCGATTTTATTTATTATATGTATAGGAATAGGAATATTTATTGAGCCTATTTACAAGTGGGGACCTTGGATGGATATCGTATCCATTTATATTATTCCGATAGGGGCGACAATCGGTGCTTTTTCCTGGTTCTGGATAATGAAAAAAGAAGAATTGATGGAAGAGGTCAATAAGGGAGCTGAAAAAAAGGTCGGCAATCTCTGGCATAACATCGGAAAGTATGTTTATGCTCCGCTTGCTTTAATTATTTGTTTAATTGCACTTTTCAAAGGAATTTCATTTTGATAATAAAAAAACCGCAAGCCTTTATTTTTAAGGCTTGCGGTTTTTTATTCGTGATGTGGAAATTTACTGATTAATGTACAGGCTTTGGTCAGTTCTATATTTATTATTTCATAGTATTTGCTTGAGTAGTAGTTTAGAAGAGGGGACACCTGAGCATCCGTTACCACATACTTTGCCGGCAACTTTGTGAGAGTTAAAGCCATTACGTCGGCTTTACAGTGCTCACAGGTGCACATATTAAAGGATGCCATTCTATTTTCAAAACTGTTTTTGACTATGGATTCCATTATATTTATATAGGAAAACTTTTTACTTGAGTCTGCAGATGACTTTGATTCTTTTTTTGTAGGTTTGGGCATATCTTTTGATACCTCCTTGCTGAGCTGCTCTTTGATGGTGTTCGACAATGCATCATCATTTTCGTTTTCGACTATTTTTACAGATTTTTTGGCGGATTTTTTGGGTGCGGTTTCTTCTTCTTTACCGCTGATTAAATCCAGTACATGATCGGTTTTACTCATTTTTCTCGGCAT
>CAUUGW010000116.1:0-4944 GCA_963544785.1 uncultured Lachnospiraceae bacterium
AAGGCAAAGGATAAAACACAAAGATATTATCCACATAAAATGTATGCTCAGGCAACAACAGACTGCAATCTCTAAGCAGCTTTGCTCTATATATTACAGAGTGCATAAGTATGTACTGACCGAGCTTAAGTTTGCTGGATTCGTCCCAGCTGAATATTTTGTTTTCGGGAAAAGCGTTTGAATATATCATTTTTTTCTTGATTGTTTTTCCCACCTTATCATAGACAAAGTTGCTGATATACATATCCACATTATCACTTTCACCCAAGTTATTTGTGATAATATCAAGAATCTTCATCAAAGCTATTTTATTGAGCTTATCGTCACTGTCAAGGATTTTTATATATAATCCGGAGGCATTTGCAATTCCTGTATTTACAGCCCCGCCATGTCCCTTATTTTCCTGATGAATCGCTTTTACAGTGTTGGGATATTCTTTTTGAAAATCATCTGCTATTTCTTTTGTCCTGTCAGATGAGCCGTCATTTATTATCAGCACTTCCAATCTGTCATCGTGCAGATTAAGGCTGTCAAGACAGCGTGCAAGATATTCTTCCGAATTATAAGACGGTATTATTATTGACAATACTTTCATTTTTTTCCTCCCAATATATCTATTATTTTTTGGGTAATTATACCTATGACAAGACCCGCTACACAGCCGCTTATTAATAAAACGGGGCTGTATGCGGCTATACTTTTAAAACCGAGCAGTGCACCTGCAACAAACAGTTGACCTGAATTGTGCATAAATCCTCCGGCGACACTGACGGCCATTATGCTCAATTTGTTTGTTTTTTTAAGCAAAAACATAATTAAAATACTTAAAAAACCTCCGGCCAATCCATATATTATAGAAAAACCTCCTTGGAACATAAGCCCTGATAAAACCACTCTGATTATCATTGAAAAACAGGCGGCATAGATTGAAACCTTGTATAAGGCATAAAGAATTACAATATTGGACAGACCCATTTTTACTGCCGGTAACGGAGTAATAAAAGGGAACAGGCTTTCAATATAAGAAAATATAAGGCTCAGTGCGGATAAAATCCCGATTTTTGCAATGATTTTAGGCGAGTTCATTTGTCCTTATCTCCTAAGGTGAGTTCTACCGTGAGTTTGTGCGGAAGACATATAATATATCTGCCGTTCGGTCTGCTTTTAATATTTCCGGGTGTCATTTTTCCCTGCATTATACAAAGCTGATTTTTACAGGTGGATTCTTCCATAAACACGTTGTCCTTTTCTATGTGTATCTTATTTATCATATTATTACCCTGATCAACAGTTACCGTATAAGGTTTGTCCTTTATTTCATAGACTTGTTTTTTATCCTTGTATGAAATAGTTACATAGTCATTTTTTGAATTTGATTTTTGCCCTATAAGCCTGAAACTCAATACGGCAGTAATAAGAACAAAAATGCTAAGATACACGTAAATATCCTTTTTTTTCACAATCAATTCTCTTCCTTAAAACGCCTGTCATCACTTTTATAGGGAATTCCTTTTAACCCTATTCTTTTCAACAATTCCGTGTATTTTTCATTATAAAACAGCTTATAGAACAAATAAGACATTGTAAAACCACCGATTACATCAATTATGCTGTGCTGTTTTACAAACATTGTTGACAATATAATAAGTACGCCTAAAATAATGATTATATTTTTATGTATTATTGAGAAATAAAGCTTATTTTTGTTAAAAAAATAGCTTATCATAATTCCTATAGTATTATATACGTGTATACTGGGGAAAACATTGGTGGCGGTATCCTTTAAGTATAATCCCTTAATCAGTCCTGTTAAAAAACTGTTGTCATTAAGTGAGGAAAATTCCGGTCTTAAATTAAGTCCATTTGGAAAAATTATTGAAACTATGATAAAAACGGTCATTCCTGCTGCCAAGAAAGAACCTAACCTATAGTATTCCGTCAAATCTCTGTTAAGGTAGAACATTATAAAATAAGCCACATAAAAGAACCATAATATATATGGAATTATAAATATCGGCAAAAACGGTATTGCTTTATCTACCGGCAGATCAATGATATATGTATCTATCTCCCTGTTCTCCACTTGATTAAAAGCGAAGAGATAAATAAGGGTATAGATTCCGAAAACGGACAGATGCATTAATGCAGTGCTTATACTGTATCTTTTATTTTGTTCTTTGAAGTTCATATTTACATTCCTTTTTATTATAATAGAAAAGTTTAATACTCTCAGATAAATAATTATAAGTTCTAATTGTGTTTAAATAGTGAAAGCATTTTATAGGAATTAACTTAATTATCTCAAGTTTATAAATTTTTTAAAAACCTGTCAAAAGTATATTGTAGTTTTTTACTCTTGTTGTTATAATATATAAAATTTGCTTAATCTTAAATAACAGCTCTATTTATTTTGCAGACGTTGTACTATGAGATATTTACAGATTTTTTGTAAAAAAGTAAAAGTATAAGGAGAAAAAAATGGGAACAATTTTAGGAGAAGGAATTACTTTTGATGATGTACTGTTGATACCCAGTTATTCAGATGTTATTCCGAGCGAAGTTGATATTTCTACCAGATTGACAGACAAAATAAAACTGAATATGCCTTTGATGAGTGCGGGAATGGATACGGTTACGGAACATAGAATGGCTATTGCTATGGCAAGACAGGGCGGAATAGGAATTATTCACAAAAATATGTCCATCGAGGCTCAGGCTATGGAGGTTGATAAGGTAAAGAGGTCGGAGTATGGAGTAATAACTGATCCTTTTTATTTATCTCCGGAACATACTTTAAAAGATGCAGATAATTTGATGGCAAAATATAGAATTTCAGGTGTTCCGATTACTACTAACGGAAAGTTGGTAGGAATCCTTACGAACAGAGATTTGAAGTTTGAAGAGGATTTCAGCAAAAAGATTTCCGAGTCTATGACAAGTGAGGGGTTGGTTACAGCTAAAGAGGGTACAACAATACAGGAAGCCAAAAAAATATTGGCTAAGGCAAGAATAGAAAAACTTCCGATAGTTGATGAAAATTATAATTTAAAAGGATTAATTACAATAAAGGATATTGAAAAACAGATAAAATATCCGAATTCCGCAAAAGATGATGCGGGCAGATTGTTATGCGGAGCCGCTGTAGGCATCACATCAAATGTAATTGCAAGAGTTGATGCTCTAATAGAGGCAAAGGTCGATGTAATAGTGATAGATTCCGCACACGGACATTCAATCAATATTATAAATGCGATAAAAGAAATAAAGAAAAAATATCCCGATGCTCAAGTTGTAGCCGGAAACGTGGCAACGGGAGAGGCTACCAAGGCATTAATAGAAGCCGGAGTAGATGCGGTAAAGGTCGGCATAGGACCGGGTTCAATCTGTACTACAAGAGTGGTTGCGGGAATAGGTGTACCTCAAATCACGGCGGTTATGGATTGTTATGAGGTGGCAAAACATTATAATATTCCTTTAATAGCAGATGGCGGTATAAAATATTCCGGTGATATTACAAAGGCGATAGCGGCAGGAGCCGATGTATGTATGATGGGCAGTGTGTTTGCAGGTTGTGATGAATCACCCGGAACCTTTGAATTATATCAGGGCAGAAAATATAAGGTATATAGAGGAATGGGTTCTATTGCAGCTATGGAATCCGGAAGCAAAGACAGATATTTTCAAGAAAATGCAAAAAAACTTGTTCCGGAAGGCGTAGAGGGACGAGTGGCATATAAGGGACACGTGGAAGATACCACGTTCCAGTTCATAGGCGGACTAAGAGCGGGAATGGGCTATTGCGGAACAAGAACAATAGAAGAATTAAAACAAAACGGTAAGTTTATAAAGATTTCGGCTGCTTCATTAAAGGAATCACATCCACACGATATACATATTACAAAGGAAGCACCAAATTATTCAGTGGAAGAGTAAAATAATGTATAGATTAAATATTGATAATATAGTTAATGGCATAAATATAAGAGAAAATCTTATTGAATTAAAAAAAATTATCAAAAATGAGAGGGATAAAAGACAGCTTGCTTATTATTTGGATGGAGATTACAGCATATTTATAAAACTTTTAAATAATAGTGATGCCAAAATTAGAAGAAATGCCGCTCTTATATTGGGAGATATGGAAGATGATGAGCTGGTAGCTGATATTTTTAATTCCTATTTAAAAGAAAAAACATTATTTATAAGGTCTGATTATTTAAAAGCTATAATGAAAAATGATTATAGCGAATTTATGGATGAATTGAAAAAAAGCCTTGATAATGTATTGGAAACAAGAAAAAAAGACAAGGAAAATACTAAGCATTATGATGATGAGGTAAGACTTTTAAGACAGCTCCTGTATAATTCAAATACCTGTGAGCATGAGTTTACCGGAGGAAATAAAAAGACGGAGATTTATCTGACATCTTATCCCGGTTGTACAGATATTTTGCTTGATAAGATAAAAGAAATTAATAAAAGATTTGCCATTATAGGAACCGGAGCTTTAGTATATGAAACAAGTGTCAATGAACTGAAGGATTTGAGAGTATTTAAAGATTTTTATTTTCCTATAATTAATCAAAAACCCTATGTGTCGATTGAGGATGTAAAGGAGAACATAATAAAATCGGATTTGGTGGGGCTTCTTAGAGATGTGTTTACCGGCAGCAGTCCCTTTACGTATAGAATGCAAATAAAGACATCGGATAACGGAAATTATGATGAGCAGGTGAAAGAAATCACTGCCGCAATAGATGATGCCCTGCCGAATGACTTGGTAAATGCTACCGGTGATTATCAAATTGAATTGAGGATAATAATTAAGAACAGCGGCACTTTTTCCGTTTATTTACGTCCATGTATTATTAAGGATTTGAGGTTTAAATACAGGGTAAATTCTACCTCTGAGGCTATGAAACCCGTGCTTGCCGCCTGTATTTG
>CAUUGW010000117.1:0-4908 GCA_963544785.1 uncultured Lachnospiraceae bacterium
AACAAGGGAGTGGACAGTATAATAAGAGATGAACTGCCGTTTTTAAGCCGGTATAATACCTGCGTTATGGCAAATGTGGCGGGAGCCTGTGAGGAAGAATACGTAGCGGTAATAGAAAAATTAAACGATGAGGACAGGGTCGATGCCTATGAGCTTAATATATCATGTCCCAATGTAAAACACGGCGGAATAGGCTTAGGCGTGAGGGCGGATTTGGCGGCAAACATTACAAAGATGGTAAAAAAAGCGGCAAAAAAACCTCTGTATGTAAAACTGTCACCAAACGTGACGGATATAGTACAGATTGCAAAGGCGGTTGAGGCTGAGGGAGCTGACGGACTTGTGATGATAAATACATTGATAGGAATGAGGATTGATTTAAAGACAAGAAGACCTGTACTTGCAAATGTGACAGGGGGCTTAAGCGGACCTGCTGTCAAGCCGGTGGCTTTAAGTATGGTTTATAAGACCTATAAGGCTGTAAAGATTCCGATAATAGGGGTCGGAGGAATATCATCAGCCGATGACGTACTTGAATTTTTGATGGCGGGAGCAAGTGCCGTAGAGGTGGGTACATATAATTTTGTCAATCCCTACGGGTGTAAAGAAATAGCGGATAGTTTGGAAGATTGTTTAAAAAGGTATTCGTTTGATAATATAAAATCAGTGATAGGAGCAGGACATGACTAAGACTATTATTGCACTTGATTTTTCAGGTGAAAAAGAGGTATTTGATTTTTTGGACAGATTTAAAAGACCGGTCTTTGTAAAGGTCGGAATGGAGCTTTTGTACAGCTGCGGATTTGGGATAATAAGCAGTATAAAGGAAAGAGGACATCAGATTTTCCTTGACTTAAAGCTGCATGATATTCCGAACACCGTAAGGGCGGCTATGAGGAACCTTGCTGCACTTGATGTGGATATGGTAAACGTGCATGCGGCGGGCGGAACGGATATGATGAGGGCTGCCGTTTCGGGACTTGAGGAGGGAAAGTTAAGAGAAAAAAGACCTCTTTTAACAGCCGTTACAATGCTCACAAGCACATCAAAGGACATGATGAATAAGGAGCTTAATATACAGGGATCTGTTGAAGATACCGTTATCTTATATGCCAAAAATGCCTATGAGGCGGGGCTTGACGGGGTGGTCTGTTCTGTAAATGAGGCGGGGCTTATCCATAAAGAGGTTTCAGAAAAATTTTTAACCGTAACTCCCGGAATCAGATTACAGGACGACAGTCATGACGATCAAAAAAGGGTGGCAACTCCTGAAACTGCAAGGCATAACGGCAGTGATTTCATAGTGGTCGGCAGGAGCATTACAAGGAGCCATAATCCTGAAACGGTATACAGTCGCATAGAAGAAATAATGAGTTCAAGGAATAATTTATAATTTTAAGGAGGGGCTTTATGCAGGATTACAAGGCTGATTTTATTGAATTTTTGCTTGAAACGAAAGCATTAAAATTTGGAGATTTCACATTAAAAAGCGGCAGAAAATCTCCCTTTTTCTTAAATATGGGCTCTTTTACCACAGGATTTGAGCTTAAAAAATTGTCCGATTTTTATGCAAGAGCTATAAATGAAAAGATAGGGCTTGACTTTGATGTCCTGTTCGGACCTGCCTATAAAGGCATACCGCTTGCGGTATCCACCGCTATGTCCATTTATGAGATATATGCAAAAGAGATGCGTTATTCATCCAACAGAAAGGAGATAAAGGACCATGGAGATACCGGAATTTTTCTTGGAGAGAAACTTAACAGGGAGCTTAATGTAGTGATTGTAGAGGACGTAACAACCTCCGGGAAATCAATTGAGGAAACTTTTCCTATCATTACTAATAATGAAAATGTAAAAATCAGCGGAATGATGGTATCGGTTGACAGAAAAGAAAGGGGGCGGAGAGATGATATGACCGCCCTTGATGAGATACAAAAGCTTTATGGATTCAACGCATATTCCATAGTTGATATGCAGGAGATTCTTGAGTATTTAACGGATAAGAGCTATTTAGGGGAGTATAAGCTAAGCTCTGATTTAATTAATAAGATAGATGAGTATTATAAGATGTACGGCTGCAATAATTGATGAAATTTCATTTTTGTTATGAAAATTGTTTATTAAATAACAGAGTTCATTTCAGATAAAAATTTAAATTTTATCTTATGTTTTTTTGCTATAATATATATATTTATGATTATAAATTATCTAAAAATTGAATGATTTTAATAAAAAAACTGAAAATCATACTTGATTTTTACTTAAAATGTGATATAATCACTACTACAACTAAATAAATTTATAGGAGATTAAGGAGAACAATTTTATGAACAAATTATCTAAAATCTGTTGTATGGCACTGCTATCCGGAATCGTTGCACTTTCATTTACAGCTTGTAATAAGACGGAAACAAAGCCGCCTTCGCAATCTCAAGAGCAAAATATGAGTGCGGATAATTCTATAATAATAGGAATACCGCATGACTTAGACAGTCTTGACCCACATTATTCAAAGTCGGCAGGAACCAGAGAAATTTTATTCAATATTTTTGAGGGCTTGTTAAAGCCTGCATCTAATGGAGAACTTTTTTGTGCTGTTGCATCTGAATATAGTGTTGAAGACGATGGTCTGAAGTATGTATTTACCTTGCGAGACGGTGTTAAATTTCACGACGGCACAGATGTTACTGTAGAAGATGTAATATTTTCATTAAAACGCTGTGTCGGATCGAAGGGCGAAGAGCCTTTAGTTCCGGCTTTTTCTTATGTTGAAAACATATATGAAGAGGGTGGAAAGGTAGTAGTTACACTGAATCAGAAGCATCCTGAAATATTATATGCCTTTACAACCGCTATAATACCCGAGCATGCGGTAAAAGACAATATCTTTTTGGAAACCATAGGAACAGGTCCGTATAAATTTGAAAAAAGAGAGCTGCAGTCCTATTTGGACGTAAAAAGAAATGATGACTACTATGGCGAAAAACCGTACCTTGAGGATGTCAGATTCAAGGTTATAGCGGATGGAAATATGATAGCCAATGAATTAAAAAGCGGCAGCGTACATATGTTTTGCCGTATAGATGATGCAACTGCAAAAGAGGCTTCATCCGTTTGTAACATATTAGAGGGAAATATGAATATAGTTCAGGCATTATATTTAAATAATATGCAGGAACCCTTAAATAATGAAAAAGTAAGAAAAGCATTATGCTATGGTATTGACAGACAAAAGATATTGGATCTGTTATTTTCAGGAAAAGGGCATATAATAGGCAGCAGTATGGTACCCAGCTTTGAAAAATATTATATGCCTGAGCTTGAAAAGGCTTATGAATATAATGTAGAAAAGGCTAAAGAGCTCTTAAGAGAAGCGGGATATGAAAACGGCTTTGAGCTGGAAATCACCGTACCGTCCAACTATCCGCCGCACGTAGATACCGCTCAGGTGATAGTTGAGCAATTAAAAGAAATCGGAGTTAAGGGCAAAATCATACCGGTTGATTGGGCAACATGGCTAAGTGAAACCTATAACAACAGAAAATTCCAGTCTACAGTGGTAGGAGTCGATGCATCTGTTTTATCCGCCGAGTCTTTTTTAGCAAGATTCAATTCCGACTCTTCCAAGAATTTCATTAATTTTTCCGACGAAGAATATGATGCCAAGTATAACGAGGCTCAGGAGTATGAGGACTTGGACGAGCAGGCGGTTATCTATCAGGAATGTGAAAAAATTCTGTCTGACAGGGCAGCCAACGTATATTTGCAGGATATGGTCAATCTTGTGGCATTGAACAAGGATTATGAGGGATATGAATATTATCCTTTATACGTAGTAGATGTGGCAAAGATTAAGAAGATTAAGTAATGTATCAATGGATGTAAGAATATTTTTAAAAAAACTGTCCGGAATGTTTTTGACTGTTTTATTGATAACATTATTGACATTTTTCGGATTCGAGCTTGTAAAATCGGATGCGGCTTTGGTTACCTTAGGGGTCGAGGCAAGCCCTGAACAGGTTAATGAGCTGCGTGAAAAATTGGGCTTAAATGAGCCTATTGTGACAAGATACTTAAAATATGTAGGGAGGATAGCCAAAGGCAACTTTGGCGAATCCTTCATATATAAAGCTCAGGTATCGAATATAGTAACGGAAAAGCTGATTATTACGTCTACTATGGCTGTTATAGCCATGTTTATAGTAATCATTTTCAGTTTAATAATATCTGTTGTTTCAACTTTAGTAAAAGATAATGTAATTGAAAAAATATTGATTGTAATAAATCAGATAGTTATGTCTGTACCCGCTTTTTTTTCGGGAATGATAATAACTTTGGTTTGCGGTTTTATTTTTAAAATATTTATACCCGGAAAATTTATATCTTATAAGGAAAATTTTACTGAATTTGTCAAGTATATGATATTTCCGTCTATTGCTATAGCGATGCCGAAATGTGCTATGACAATCAGACTGCTGACAAGTAATATAAGGGCGGAGTATAACAGCTCTTATGTTAAGACCGCTGTAAGCAGGGGTAATTCAAGGATTAGAGTATTGTTGTCACATGTACTCAAAAATTCCGTTTTGCCTATTATTACTTTTCTTGGAATGAGTATAACCGATATTTTGGCTGCAGGAATAGTTGTAGAGCAGGTTTTTGACATTCCGGGTATCAGCAGGCTGCTTGTAGGCGGAATTTCCAATAGAGATTACCCTTTGGTACAGGGGATTATTTTGGTGATAGCAATAATAATAGTATCTGTTAATATTTTGGTAGACTTTGCATATAGTTTATTAGATCCCAGATTAAAGGTAAAATAAGATGAGATTTATGAATAAAAATCCTATATATGCGAGACTTAATAATTCTTTTTTTATTTTCGGATTGATTTTATCACTTTTC
>CAUUGW010000118.1:0-4889 GCA_963544785.1 uncultured Lachnospiraceae bacterium
CGACTCGGACATTCTGTTAAACTTCTTGATAGATGTCATCGCTCTTGTAAGAGGTGCAACATTTTCATCACGAGCAAGCATTGAGATGTTTTGTATCTTATAATCCAGTCTACTACGCTTAAACGGATTCATTACCTTGCTTATTTTTTCAATGATACCTTTATCCAAGAATAAATTCTTTGATAGCCTGATATTTTCATCGGTATCAATCACCATTAAAATATCATCAAGCGAAGCAACTTTATACTTTGTCAAGAAAGAAAAGAACAAAATCCTCTGATAATACGTTTTAATCTGACTTTCTAATTTCTTTAATTCTTTATCGCTTGCATTTTCCGTATAATTTTCTCGTTCATCTTTTTCCTTATCTTGGGCGGTTGGCTCTGTTTCGTCTGAAGATTCTTCAATATCCAAATCATCGCCTTCACCTTGATTTGGATCTATTGTAAGCCCCTGTTTAGAACCAAATTCTGCCTGTTGCGCAATGACTTCCCTAATAGTTTCATCATTTAATATTGATAAATCTACCGGAATATCCAAGACTTCATCTGATACACTTCTTTTATTGTTGTATTCACTGATTGCCTCTAATATATTAGTCGCATCTACCTCTTTAATTTTATTATGATTCATCATAATGACAGGAGATATTCTAAGCTCTTCGACAATTCTTTCCTTTAATTTGCTATTTCCATTTTCTTCTGTGTTGACATTATAAATCAGTGATTTTTGTTCCTGCATTCTGAACAACCTGTCAGGATCAAAATCAACAAGTAGTGTTTGAGGCTTTAAATTTTCTTTAATAAACCCATTTGCACTGGATAGTGTCCTGATATATTGATTTTGAAGTCTAAAAATCGACTGATCATATTCCTGTGGAGATGATGTATCCTTAAAATAAAGCATAGTATCCCACTGCTCAACAGTAGAACCGGTGAGCATTCTGTTAACAGTTAATGTTAAGGTCTTCTTATTTAAGTCTTCACATTCCTTTATTTTATTCTTTATATCACTCGGTTTTTTATATGTATTCCCTGCGTCAACTCCTGAGATGTTTATAATTTCATACTCACCAAAATTTTTAAAAACCTCTTTTCTTGTTTTGAGAAGCTCTTCCATAGCATCGCAAGAAGCACAATACGGAAGTACCATTACCATATGACGACACATCTTGCCTTCTTTGATTTTGTCATAATCTAAGAAACCAAGTAAATTCTCATCTTCTTTGCTTCCATCTATGACCTGAAGCAAATCTAATATCTCAGTCTCATTTATGAATTTCTTGTGTCCATTATTTTTTGTATCTTTTTTTATTGCCTCAGGCTCAAATAGTTTGGAAAAGGCAAATGTAACTCCACTTCTTTTAAGAGCTTCCATTTTTTCACGAGAAGATTTGTTGGGATTAAATGCAAATCTAATCATTTGCGGGAATCCATAATAAGGATTATCCCATTCGTTTATATCGTCCTTATTAAGATTATTTTTATCCCATTCTTCCTGCTCTTTGACTATATCCGAGAATTGTACAAACGAGATAATATCCTCTTTTTCAAACTCACTACCCATTAAAATACGATATGGTGTACCGGATAAATGAAGCCTAATCCTTGCATTTATTTGCTTTAATTCTTCTTCGGCAGCATTTACATCAATATTCTCATCATCAAGTTTATTGATGTTGATCTTATCGGATTTTTCATATCCTGCATTCTCTAAAATCTTTCCGAAAGATTCCGCTCTTGCTCCGAAATGGGTTTCATCAATAATTAGCAAATCAATCTGTTCTTTAAAAAGTTCTTTATGCTTATCTTTAATTGTATCACCCTGTAAATCTTGCAAGGTTAAAAATATTACAACTTTTTTATTTCCTTCCCTATTTGTCTTAATTGCATTTTCACCTGAAGCTAAATCATAGGCTTCTAAAAACACATACTCCGAAAAGTTGCCTGCTCCCTCAACGGTTTTTTTCCACTCATCTTTTACATCAGCTTTTGCCGATACAACCAAAACGATATTCGCAGAGATTTCCAATGCACAGCAAAGAGAGGTAAAAGACTTTCCAAAACGCATTACCGCGTACATCAAAAGATTTTTTCTCCCGTTATATACCGCATTTACAAAAGCTTTTACCGCATCTGCCTGATTTGGTCTTAAATCCCAATTAGCTCCTCTTTCATAGTAGTGTCTTTCAGGCAATCTGTTTTTAGAATTGTAATATTCATATTTCCCTGTATTCCCGTTATAATTATTCTTTATATCATCTATGGCTTTATCTATATCGTTAGGATAAGTTTCCTTGAAAAACTCCTTGCTGAAATAAACACCTTGTTCCAAATCACCGGGTGTAAGGCGTTTTCTTCCTAAATCCTGTTCAAGAAATTGATGAATAGCATAATCTCTAAAATAAGTTTCTTCATCAATAATAGCTTTATTTTCATATTGTTTTTCAAGCTCAGGGAAAAATGCTCTCCACTCGTTTAATCTTTGAACTACGGGTCTGTATGTGTCTCCGACTTTTAGATAATTCGGCACTGTATTTGTTGTAAAAGCATAGATGTGAGGATCTACACGACCGATTATAATTCTATCAAGCACATCTATTGCTTCTATTTTTGTCTTATCCATCTAATGACCGCCTTTATCCAACAATTCTTGGAAAGTGTGAATCCTCTTTGCTCTCCAATCTTTTATAATACACAAGCTGTTCTTGTCTTTTCCCCCGATATCAAACAAACTCATCTGTTCAGTCGGTTCTGCAACCTCTTCATATGGAATTGTATAGGTCAACCCGTCCATCTGCCATAAATTCCAAGAAATTATCCTTGCAATATTTTTAAGCTCTTTTTCTGTCGGCTGCCTATGCAGCTTGTCTTCCATATAATCGCAGTACGAAGCAAGCAGATTTTCCCTTGCGATAAGAAGACTGTCGCCCTGAAATTCAAATCCATAAATACTCTGAAAAGCTCTTTCAGCCCATTTCAGCCAATCGGATTCATTGTGAGCGTTTTCAGCGACAACTCTCATCTTTCTAGCCAACATTCCGATTCTATCTTTCAGTTCTACAGCTGCTCCTGAAACTGCATCATACCTGCTGACTAAGTAGGGTGCTTCCCCGCAAGTTATTTCAAGCCTTCTTTCGTCAACATATTTTTGCCAAGTTCTATCCTTTCTATCGGGGAACTTTATTTTTTCTATGGTTGTTTCCCAGCCTTTTTCAGTTTCTTTGTTGAACATATTTTCGCTGTCAAACCAAGTATTATCCACAAGATTATTTTGTGCATTGCAAATATGGCTCGGAGTAAAAACTTCCGCCTTTTCCTTTGTTCTATTACCTTGACTTTTCGCCTCTTTTAATATCCTCGGTCTAATCACACCTGAATTTTTACCGGTTATCAGCTCAAACAGAATCGGATAGTGCGAATTATACTCTTTACCAAAGAGTTCATAATCATCTGTTCCCCAGATGATATTTCTATTTGTTGTTCTGTCGATAAGAAGAATTTTGAGAACATCTTTGCTCCACTTTCTCTCATCTACGTATATCGTAAATGCCATTTATTCCCTCTTCTACATTTTGATGACTATATTATCAATTAATCAAGTTTAAGATTTCCTCAATTGCAGAAATTTAAGTGTTCTTTAGAAAATATTCTAATTATCTTCAAGCATCTTAATAATATCATCTTCAGTAATAACCGAAATTTTAAGCTCCTTTGCTTTTTGGGACTTGCTTGAGCCTTTGTCCTCATTTGTGATAAGAAAATCAGTATTTTTGCTTATACTTCCGGCAACCTTCCCCCCCATATTCTCTATGGATACCTGCAAGGCTTTCCTGTTTACAAAATGATTTAAACTTCCGGTAATTACAAAGGTCTTTCCTGAAATGTTTTTATTTTCCCTAAGACTTCTCACCGGCCTTATATCTATCTCATTTATTAAATTATATATTATATTTATATTATGTTTATCCGAAAAATACTCGATAATATCATCAGCCATCACCTGTCCGATATTATTTATTGATATCAATTCATCTTTTGTCGCCATAATAAGAGCATCTATGGTTCTATAAAATTCTGACAATATATTAGCATTTGCAACTCCGATTCCCTTTATCCCGAGAGAATAGATAAAAGATGACAGCTCTATATCTCTTGATCTTTCAATTGCCTCAAGCAAATTGGAAACCGATTTTTCTCCCATTCCTTCAATTCCCGAAATTTCTTCTTTGTATCTGTTAAGTTTAAATATATCGGCAAATTCACGTACAAAACCGTTTGAGATAAGAAGCTCTAATTTTGCAGTGGATAAACCCTCTATATTAAAGGCATCTCTACTTACAAACAGCTCAAAACTCTTTATATTTTTGGCAGTGCAATTTTTATTCGGACAATAAAGCACCTGAACACCCTTATTTTCATCTATTATTAAACTTTCATTGCATACCGGGCATATAGCAGGAAATTCACAGCTGTCGGATTCTGTCAAATTTTCAAGAATTTGCGGGATTATCATATTTGCTTTATATACTCTTATCCTGTCGCCAACTCCCAATTTTAAACTCTTAACTGTACTTAAATTATGCACACTTGCCCTTGATACTGTAGTTCCCTCTATCTCTACCGGATCAAAAACAGCTATGGGATTTATTCTTCCGGTTCTTGATGCGTTCCAATAAATATCCCTTAAAATCGTATCTTCCGCCGTATCACTCCATTTAAATGCTATGGCATTTCTTGGAAATTTTGATGTGGTTCCAAGTTTTTGTCCAAATTCAATATCATCATAAATAAGCACAAGTCCGTCTACAGGATAAGGATAGTTTAATATATTTTTTGAAAACTCATCTTCTATTTTCGCTACATTATTTTCATCTACTTTTTTGTAGC
>CAUUGW010000119.1:0-4862 GCA_963544785.1 uncultured Lachnospiraceae bacterium
TATTACGACATCTTCCTTTCAAAAATACTTGATAACAAATTTGTGCTGAATAAAGAATGTAACATTTGAAAGGGAGAAAAAATGGCTGATAAATTATTGGAAGTTAAGGATTTATGCGTGTCTGTAGATGACAAGCTGATATTGGACGGGATAAACATAACCGTAAATAAGGGTGAAACACACGTGCTTATGGGTCAAAACGGAACCGGAAAGTCCACTTTGGTATCCACAATTATGGGAGATCCCAGATATACCGTTAATTCCGGAAAGATTATATTTGACGGAGAAGACATAACGGATGAGAGTGCCGATAAGAGGGCTAAAAAAGGCTTGTTTATGTCTTTTCAGAATCCTCACGAAGTTCCGGGTATTACTCTTATGGATTTTTTAAGAACCTCAAGAGGTGCATTGAACGGTAAAATTCCCGGAGTAATCAGCTTTAAGCGTGAGCTTGATGCGATGATGGAAGAGCTTGAAATGGACAAATCCTATGCGAAAAGGTATCTTAATGTGGGCTTTTCAGGCGGTGAGAAGAAGAAAACGGAGATATTGCAGATGCTTATGTCAAAGCCTAAATTGGCTCTACTTGATGAAACCGATTCGGGTCTTGACGTAGATGCGGTAAGGACTGTTTCAAAGGGTATTGATAAATACTGCAACTCGGATAATGCCGTGATTATTATAACTCACTCCAGCAGAATTTTGGACGCATTGAATATTGACAAGGTTCATGTGCTGGGCAACAAAAAGCTGTTAAAAACAGGCGGAGCGGAAATAATAGCACAGATAAATGAAAACGGTTTTAAGTTTTAGGGGTTAATTATGGAAGAAAAGAAAAGATCCTATGTCGATGACATAGATAGAAGTGTTTATGATATAAAGGATGAATATGACGCATCGCTCGGTATTCATGCGGGACTTACGGCTGATATTGTAACGGAAATTTCCGATAAGAAAAATGAGCCTGAATGGATGAGAGATTTCAGACTGAAATCTTTAGAGATTTATAACAAAAAAATGATTCCTGATTGGGGACCTGATATTTCCGATTTAAATATTGAAAATATTGTAACCTATGTGAAATCAAAGACGGATATGAAGGGTGATTGGAATGAGCTTGAAAAAGACATAAAAAGCACCTTTGACAGATTAGGTATACCTGAGGCTGAACAAAAATATCTGGCTGGTGTGGGTGCACAGTATGATTCAGAGGTGGTCTATCATAATGTAAAAAAAGAGGTGGAGGATCAGGGAGTTGTTTATACAGATATGGATTCCGCCCTTAAGGGACCCTATGCCGATATTGTAAAATCGCATTTTATGAAGCTTGTACCGCCGTCCGATCATAAGTTTGCAGCCTTGCACGGTGCGGTATGGTCGGGAGGCTCATTTGTGTATGTGCCTAAAGGGGTTAAGGTGGAGATACCTCTTCAATCCTATTTCAGATTAAATGCACCGGGTGCGGGGCAGTTTGAGCATACATTAATTATCCTTGAGGAGGATTCCGATCTGCATTTCATAGAGGGCTGTTCCGCACCCAGATACAATGTAAACAATCTGCATGCCGGTTGTGTGGAGCTGTTTGTGGGGGATAATGCAAGGCTTCGCTATTCCACAATAGAGAACTGGTCGAAGAATATGTATAATCTCAATACAAAGAGGGCAATAGTCGGAAAGAACGGAAAAATCGAATGGGTTTCCGGCTCTTTCGGTTCACACACCTCATACCTTTATCCTATGAGTATCCTAAACGGAGAGGGAGCAAGAATGGAATACACCGGAATCACCTTTGCGGGAGAGGGTCAGGAGCTGGACACCGGAGCCAAGGTTGTACATGCAGCCAAAAATACCGGTTCGCACATTGTGGCGAAGTCCATTGCAAAGAGCGGAGGTACATCCAATTTCAGAAGCAGTATTACGGTTAATAAAAACGCAGGCGAGTCCAAATCCTCGGTATCCTGTGAGTCTTTAATGCTTGATGATTTGTCGAGATCCGATACCATTCCTGTAATGAATATCAATAATGATAATGTGGATATAGGTCATGAGGCTAAAATCGGTAAAATAAGCGAGCAGGACATTTTTTATCTGATGACCAGAGGCATAAGCGAGGAGGAGGCGAGAGCCTTGATTGTAGGCGGTTTTGCAGAGCCGATAGCTAAAGAGCTTCCGCTTGAATATGCCGTGGAAATGAACAACCTGATACATATGGAAATGCAGGGAAGTATAGGATAAGGAGGGCTTTTATGGATAAGCTGTTAAATAAAATGCCTATGCCAACTTGGAATAACTTAAAGATTAATTTTTCCGATCAAAGTTTGTTTGAACTTAAAAATGAGCTTAAGGAATTTAATTCGATTAAGAGGAGTATATCAGGCAATGTAAAAGAGCTTGATGATACAAAAATATTTGGGGGCATAGACACGGGAGTTGGAGAAGTATTAACAAACTTTGCTGAAAGATATAGTAATTCAAAGAATTATTTATCTATAGACGGCATTGACAATAAAATAAATTTTGAATTTATGTTAAGTTATGATAATCCTATTTTGGTAGATGAACATAAATATTATTTACATGAGGGCAGTCGGGCTACAATTATACAAAATTACTTATCCGACACCGAGGGTGAATTTCAACACACGGGGGCTACGAAGCTGTATGTGGGAAGCGGTGCCGATGTGACATTGATACAGGTGCAGTTTCTAAACAAGGGTACGGCACATTTTTCGGACATCGGAGCCGTGCTTGAAAAGGACGCCAATCTCACTATAATAAGAGTGGAAATGGGAGGAAAATCCGTAGTTTCAGGTTGTATGGCGACAATGAATGAGGACAGCTCTAATATTGATATCAATACACTTTATTATGGAGACAGGGACAGAATACTTGATTTTAATGATGTAGCACGTCATTTAGGAAAAAAAACCAATTCGGTTATTAGAGCCCAAGGTGCGTTATTTGATAATTCAAAGAAGATCTACAGGGGAACTATTGACTTTGTCAGGGGATCAAAATATGCCTCGGGCGACGAATCCGAGAACACCTTGGTTTTCAGCCCTGATGTGGTCAATAAAAGTGCTCCCGTGATACTATGTCAGGAGCATGACGTCGAGGGGCATCATGCCGCCAGCATAGGCAGAATAGATGAGGGTCTGATGTTTTATATGCAGACAAGGGGATTTGAAAAAGATGAAATTATGCAGATGATGGTTGAGAGCAATTTTAATCCCACTATTGACAGAATACCTGATGAGGATATCAGGGAGTCAATATTAAGATGTATTAAAAGACGTAGAAATGATGAAAACTGCAAATTCAAGTAAGGAGGGCAAAAAAATGATTGACGTTAGAAAGGATTTTCCCATATTAAGTATTAAGGAAAACGGACAAAGATTAGTTTACCTTGACAACGGGGCTACCACACAAAAACCTTTTTCGGTTATTAATTCTGTTTCGGATTATTACAAAAATTCTAATGCCAATCCGCACAGAGGAGTGTATGAGCTTGCCGCAAGGGCTACCGATTGCTATGAAAATGCGAGAATTAGAACGGCAAAATTCATTAATGCAAAAAAGGCTGAATCTGTGGTGTTTACAAAGAATGCCACAGAAGCCCTGAATCTAATTGCCTACAGCTACGGATTGCATAATCTGAAAGAAAATGATGAGATTTTAATTTCAGTAAGTGAGCATCATGCCAACCTTGTGCCATGGCAACAGGTGGCAAAGGCTACGGGGGCAAAATTAAAATATATTTATTTCAATGATGAGGGAATATATACCGAAGAGGAAATTGCATCAAAGATAAATGAACACACCAAGATTGTTTCCATGGCAAGTATCTCAAATGTTTTGGGCACTAAGAATCCGGTGGAATTTTTGATAAAAAAGGCACATGAGGTCGGAGCTGTAGCGATAGTCGATGCCGCTCAGTCCGTGGCTCACGACAAGACTGACGTTCAGGAGCTGAATGTCGATTTTCTGGTATTTTCGGGGCATAAGATGTATGCGCCTATGGGAATCGGAGTGCTGTATGGAAAGGTGGAATTGCTTGATAAAATGGAACCTTTTATGACAGGTGGCGATATGATTTTATCAGTTCACGAGCAAAGTGCAAGCTTTGCTAAAGCTCCAAACAGATTTGAGGCGGGTACACAGAATGTGGGAGGTGCGGCAGGGCTTCACAGTGCGATTGATTATATTGACAAAATCGGCATTAGTAATATAATAGAGCATGAGAAGCACCTGACCGAGTACGCCTTAAAGAAATTAAAAGAGATACCCTTTGTTAAAATCTACGGAAGCACGGATTTATCAATAAAGACAGGTCTTTTCAGCTTTAATATAGACGAGGTGCACCCGCATGATGTAGCCACCATAATGGACGCCGACGGGGTTACCGTAAGAGCGGGACATCATTGTGCACAGCCGCTTATGGAATATTTAAAGATACATTCATGCAGCAGGGCGAGCTTTGCTTTATATACAACTACTGATGATATAGATATGTTTATGAAGGCTATTTATAATGTAAGGAGGAGCTTAGGTCTTGGATATTGATGGAATTTATACACAGATAATCACACAGAACAGCAGAGCGAAGCATAATTTAAGAAAGGTTCCTAATGCTACACACAGCTTGGAGGGAGTCAATCCCACCTGTGGAGATGAGCTTTTGCTTGAGATGAGGGTTGAAAACGGAATTATTGAGGACGCCGGCTTTACGGGTAACGGCTGTGCAATTTTTATGGCATCCTCATCAATAATGATTGATAACATCATCGGCAAGAGGTTGGATGATGCAAAGGCTGTTGTAGATACTTTTTTTAAGATGATAAAAAGGGAAGAGCTTTCGGCTG
>CAUUGW010000120.1:0-4860 GCA_963544785.1 uncultured Lachnospiraceae bacterium
CCGGAGTCACTAAGTCCTTTAATAGCAACAGTGTCTTCGATTATGTCATAATCAAAATCAGCCGCTACATATTCTTCCTGTGGATTTCCATTTGATTTCGATTTAATAATATAACGATCCGGACTATTATATGTAAATGTCACTTTAGAAACATCTTTTATATATAGGGTAACCTTTCCATATTTCCCATCTTCCAATGTTCCGTCACCAGGATTTTTTTCAAAGGCATTTCTGATGTCCGTTACGCTGTCCGGAATAACAACCTCTTTTAACTGATTATATTCAAATGCGGACGGAAGTATCCTTTTCACTCCTTCGGACAAGGTAAGTTTTGATATCTGATTTTTTGCAAAAACGTTGTCTTCTATATCTGACACAGAACCGGGAATAGTAAGTTCCGTAATTTCATTTTCATAAAACGCATGTCTCCCGATTTCTTTAATTGTATCCGGAATTATTAATTGTTTTATTCCCAGTTTCCTGAAATTAAATCTTTCTATTTTAGAAACATAATTGCCGTTACTTGCCTTTAATACAGGTATTTCAAGCACTCCGTTTTTAGCTTTCAGTTTTTCTTTTCCCTGTTCAGTTAAGCTGTTAAAGCAAACCCCTTCAATCTTAAAATCATCTTCCGTATAGGCTTTCGACTTTAATTCTTCCTGTGAATTTCCATTTGATTTCGGTTGAATATTATAACGTTCTTTTCCCAAATCATCATATGGAAAAGTCACTTTATCAATATCCTTTATATACAGTGTAACTTTCCCGTTTCCTCCGTCACCCGGATTGTTCCCGAAAGCTTCTTTTCTGATTTCCGTTACGGTATCAGGAATCACAACCTCTTTTAACTGATTATATTCAAATGCAAAAGGGAATATCTTTTCCAAGCCTTCTGATAAATTAAGCTGTGAAATCTGGTTCTTTGCAAATGCCGATGGCTTTATTTCTTTTACGGAAGCCGGAATACTAAGCTCCTTAAGTTCATTTCCATAAAATGCCGACATTCCGATTTCTGTAATTGTATTTGGAATGGTTAACTTTTTTATTGCTATTCCCAGCTTCTTAAATGTAAATGCATCTGTCTGTATTATCGAAATGTTACTTCCGTATTTTGTCTTTAATTCGGGAAATTCCAATACACCGTCTTTAGCTTTCAGTTTTTCTTTGCCATTTGGTGTTAATCCTGTAAAGGAAACTCCTGAAGTCCAGAAATCATCTTCCGTATAGGCTTCAGCCTTTAATTCTTCCTGTGTCTTTCCTCTAACTGCAAGCTCGGCTTCCTTAGCCTCTTCTTTATTTTCTTCCTTAATTTCAGCCTCTTTTAATGCCCCCTCATCAGCTTCCTGTTTCTCTTCCTGTGAAGATTCAGGCAGGCTTTTCTCTTTATCAGGCTGCTCAACTTCACTTGCTTCTTTAGATAAGATTTCAATCGGATTTTTTTCCTCCGCCCTTACCTGAACTGCATATGGATTGATGCAACCGATTACCATTAATACTGCAAGCAAAATACTCAATTTTCTTTTGATTGCTTTCATAAAATAATATACCTCACTTTCTAAAAAATATTTAAAAAAATACATAAATATGTACGGTTTTCCGAATCAATTTCACTCCTTTCCAACCGACATTAATTATAGATAGATTTTAGTTAGCGTTATCTAACTAAACTTGAGTATATATTATACCTTTTTTGTTATTTTGTCTATATAAAATTTAATAAAAATTTAATAAATACGAATAAATACAATTTATAATGATTTATCAAATATAGTAAAATAGATGGTAATTTAAGTATATTCTTAATTATATCATACCTACGTTATATATTATATTTAATAAAATAACTTCTTGTTTTTTATCCAATATGATAAATTATAATTAGCATATGCTATCTTACTAAATGCTAAAATAAAGTGTCCGATCGGCAGAGCGTGTTAAACATCTGCGCAAAGGATACCTCAAACTTAGTGCCATTTCGTACAATTTGGAATATGAAAAGGGCATTAAACTTGAAATATCTGTATTACTCAGCCGCTTCAAAGTGCGAAATGGACATTCCCTTTATTATCCGTATATTTTAAGGGAATGTCACGCGATTAAGGGATTCATTTCAATCCGAGCGGCAAAACTATATCTTGAACCTGTCTATTGATATGTCAATGAATTCTATCAGTTCATCTTTTAGGAACATAACCATATAAATGGGCAGATACGTCACTTTTCCTTTGGTCTTAATATTATCATTTGTAAATACATAGGCTTCGTCAATTTCATATTCTTCGACGCTCATTACATTATCCAGCGCAGAGTGTTTCTCGTAATCTTTTCCGCTCTTGACTTCAATGGGCAGCACTTTCCCTGCGTGTTCAATTACAAAATCCAGTTCTCCTTTTTTCTTGCTGTTGTAGTAATATAGAGGGTATCCATGTGCATAAAGCTCTTGTGCTACCACATTTTCATATACAGCGCCTTTGTTTATGTCCTTTTCCTTATTCACAATCCTCAGCTTGCACGCCTTGCCGTATATCGTCGTGAGTAGCCCGACATCCGACATAAACATCTTAAATAAAGAGCTCTTTTCGTTCAGCAAAAGAGGCACTGTTGGCTCCGTAGTATTAAATACGCCCAAAGCGACGCCTGCCTTCCACAGCCATATAAAGCTGTCTGCAATCCGATCATAGCGAAGGTTTTTTCTTATATCTGCGATCATAAATCGCTTGTTCTTTTCATTGAGTTCAGCCGGAATCATCTCGTAGATATGCGTTATAATCAGCTTGCGATTCTCTTCTTCATACTGCGTGAAATCCAGCTTGTATTGCTCGATAATGGAGCGATGTTCGTCAATTACATCATCTATGCTTCCGCCGGCTCGATATTTCTCAACGGCAGCAGGCATGCCACCGATAATCAGATAGAGATTGAACATCTCCATGATTTTCTCGTGAATCACTTCATCTACAGGTGTTTTGTCCAGATATGCACTATGCAACCTGCTTAAGATTGTTTCTTCTAAATTGAATATTTGCAGAAACTCTTCAAAGTCCAGCGGATACATATTGATTGATTGAAGATAACCCACCGGCGCAGACTTCAGATTTATGATCTCGACACCTAAAAGGGAGCCGGACATAATATACCGAAACCGCTTATCGTCCACAAGAAATTTGATCCTTGTAACAACCTCCTTGTGTTTTTGGATTTCATCAAAGAAAAAGAAGGTCTTCCCCGGTACTATCTTTTTGTTACTGTAAAGTGACAATTTCAGAATGAGATCATCGATCCCTCTTGCTTTGTCTAATATATCAATGATTTCCGGTTGGCGTATGAGATTGAACTCAATGTAATCGCAACCTGCCGCCTCCAGACATTCACGAATAATAAAAGTCTTTCCCGCCTGCCGAACACCGTATATCAGCAGAGCTTTTTCACCGGTTTCAATCCAGTGCCTGATTTCTTTCTCAATTTTTCTTTTCAGCATAGCTGACACCTCCATACCATTCTGTGCGTTTTCCAATGGCATTATACCCTGTAAATGACATTTTTACAAGACCTTATGCTGCTTTATATGTCATTTTTCCATGAATTCAAGCATCAGTGACAACTCTTACGACAAAACGCGGCGATCCTATTAATCTGCAAAAACAACATTAAATAAACTGTATTGACCTTGTCAGACTATACCGAAATACAGAAAACAAGCTTTCTTTTGTCTTACATAGAGATTTTTGTGTATCCGTACATAAAGAAAACCATTGAAAGTATCCGCCTTTCAATGGTTTTATCGTTTAACTTATTATCTCTTACTGAACTGTGGAGCTCTACGAGCCGCTTTCAATCCGTATTTCTTTCTTTCCTTCATACGAGGGTCTCTCGTTAAATAACCGGATTTCTTAAGAATAGGCTTATTATCTAAATCAGCTTCCACTAAAGCTCTTGACAACCCGTGTCTTATCGCTCCTGCCTGCCCTGTGTAACCGCCTCCATGAACGTTTACCTTTACATCGTACTTCTCAACCGCCGAAAGCAGAGACAGCGGCTGACGGACGATTACCTTTAACGTTTCCTCCGGAAAATAGTTGTCAATATCTCTTTTATTTATTGTTATCTTTCCTGTTCCGGGCTGTATATACACTCTGGCTACAGAGCTTTTACGTCTTCCGGTACCATAAAATACGCCTTTATTTGCCATTTCTATTTACCTCCTAAATATTTAAAGCTTCAGGTTTCTGAGCCATATGCTCATGTGTAGCGCCTGCATACACATGTAACTTCTTATACATCTGTCTTCCGAGCGGTCCTTTTGGCAACATTCCTTTTACCGCAAGCTCTATGACTCTCTCCGGCTTTGTCCTTAAAAGATCCTTTAATTTAATCTCTCTAAGCCCGCCGATGTATCCTGAATGACGATAGTAGGTCTTGTCTTCCATTTTCTTTCCTGTAACGGAAATCTTGGCTGCATTAATCACTATTACATAATCTCCGGTATCGGCATGCGGTGTGAATATAGGCTTGTTTTTTCCTCTCAAAACCTTTGCCACTTCAGATGCCAAACGTCCAAGAGTCTTGCCTTCTGCATCTACTACATACCATTTTCTTTCGATAGCGGCATTGCTTACCATATATGTATCCATAGTATTCCTCCTAAAATAATATCTATACAAACATTCACCTACATCTAACGGGGCTTAGACGCTAAGCAAATCATTTTAACCAAAATATTGTAATATACTATCAGGCTGTTGTCAAGCAATTTTCCCAACTTGATAGCATTTTTGACGGCATTTACAAATTCAATCAGCTATCTTGGCACTGTAAATTGTGCGACCATTCTCCCTAGATGTCTCAACCTTAATCCCGTCC
>CAUUGW010000121.1:0-4819 GCA_963544785.1 uncultured Lachnospiraceae bacterium
CAAAGTCTATTTCCAACTTTTGCAGTGCTTGGTGAATATTCATTTAAAAGATACATCAATCTCCAAATCTTCCTTTGCTGCCCTTGTGTAATCATTCCCGGAACTTCATAATATGGTTTTGAATTTTTGTTACTGTCAGACAATCTTCTAATTATCTTATCAGCCTGAACAACTGACAAATCATGCAGATGTTCCACACCACAGGCACTATACAAATCGTCCTTTTTCATATTCAATTTTCTTGCCAATGTCCACAACACCTTGATCTGTTCCTTCGTTATCTCGGCTGCCATTTTTTATTCCTCCTCGAATGTTACCTTTATACCCTCTTCAACAATAACCGCTATCTTTATATTATCAATTGCCTCTTTAATATTCGTATTTTCACAAGCTTCTAAAATGCTTTTAAACTTATTATATGCGATCACTTCTTTTGCAAAGTACGCAAGCTCACTTGCCCTGATTTCATCTATTCCGGCGACCTTTTGAATTAAATCTTTATCTTTTTTGTAATCTCCCTTTAATTTCTTCTTCAAAACATCCTGAACGCTTAAATCATCACTGATTGCATTAAGCACTTCATCAAGATTAGTTTCAATATAATCCCCTTGGAAAATGGGAGTTAACAATTTCTTTGCCTGTGAACTTAAATCATAACTTTGCTTTTCTATTATCAGGTCGGGGTATAAATTTCCGAAAATTTTTTTAAGAGTTTCATTTGAAACAATCTTAATTGTTTCATTCATACCGATTGTTACCTTTGCATTATTATCCCCCCAATAGCTTATTGTTTTAAACTTTGTATTTTTAAGTTCCTCTGAAGCTGTTGTTTCAAAATATCCTTTTAATTCCGCAATCTCATTTTTTATTTCTTTTTCCTGTCTAACCAACTCTTGATACCTATTTACTTTTTGAGCTATTTCATTCATTTTCAAACCTCCTTATTACCTCATTTGCACATTTTTTACAGATACGGTATTTATTTACCTCTGTTACATCATCAACCGATCCGCACATCATACATACAGGAACACTTTGCTTTAGCAGTATTCCATCTTCCCTAACTTCTAAATCAAGCGGTGTCTTATAATAAATACCGACTTCGTGCCTAAGCTGTGACGGGATAGTAATACCGCCGCTTTTATTAACCAATTTCTTATAAGCCATACTTATTCCTCCTATAAAATATCCTCACTCTGCATTTTTACAGGCTTGTGACTGTCATCGGCTGCATTAAGGATAAGGGCAGCTCCCCTTATTCCTTTATAAGTTCTATATTGTTATTATTGTGAATAAACGCTCGTTTCATATAATTAAAACTGCTCCAATAAAATCCGTAATATTCATATGTCTTTTTTTGCATTTCACTTATTTTTATTTTTGGGAAACCTTTCAAATCTCTTTTAGTAAACGCTCTTTTAGTGTGTTTTGGTAAAAATCTTCTGCTTATTTCACACTCTTTAAGCCAATCTTCTTTAAATCCCCCATTTATATACACCATTATGCCTAACTTATATAGTCCCACTCGTTCAAGTTTTAGTGATACCTTGTATCCATCTATATTTAATCTAACTGTCTTAAACTCGCCTTTTAACTCTTCTTCAACATATTTCCAATCTTTTTTTGTCATTCTTTCCTCCTATCCGCCAAATAAACCAACATAGCCATAGTAGCGATAACAGCCATAATACATTCTCCGCCATAAGCATGATAACCTCTCTTTTCATAGGCTATCTTAGACAGGAACGAATAAACAAGATATCCTGTCCCTACAGATGCCATAACTTTTAACAGCCTATCAAAGAGCCATTGAAAAGCTTTTAATCCCTTATAAAACATCTATACTCCCCCCCTTAACTCATAATCCCGACTCCTATGCTGATTGCCGATGCAAGCAAACCTTTATAACTGATATTTGTATTATTTACAGCCTTGTTATATGTATTCACTGCACCTCTTATTCCATGCTTTGTCCGGCTGACTCTATACAATAAATCCAATTCTTTTTTACACTCTTTCTTATCCAAGCTTGAAAAAATTAATTCTATATCTGCCATGCTTATATTGTCCGTTCTCACAGGCTCTCTATGGATAATACGACTAAATTGCTGTGCAAATTCGGCTTCTCGTTTTCCTATCATTCTGTCATAGATAATTTCATTACCGATAAACACGATTCCAAGTTTTCCCTCTTCTTGTTCCCTTAACAATCTTAATTCCTCTATGGCTGAATATTTTAAAAACTGTGCTTCATCAATAATAATGATTTTATTTGATGTCTTTAGTTTTTCTCTAATTGACATTAACAATTTCATTTTATTGGTACTTACCGGAACTTTTAATTCTGCTGCTAACGATGCCATAATATTTGATAATGTTCCTGTGATTGGAGTTGCTATAATATAAATGGAATTTGTCGGGTTTTCATCTATATATTTCTTAGCTCCTCTTGTTTTTCCAACTCCGGAATCCCCATAAACTAATCCGATATTCTTTTCCAAATGGCAGTATCTTATAATTCCATACACCGTTTCACTTGTTGAAATAGGAATGTAATCATCAGTAATTTTAGGCAACTTGGAATGTTCTTTTTCATCATCAGAAAGCTTGAAGAACTCTAATATCTTACTTTCAATTTCCTCAATGTTTCCATTGTCATACTTACTGTTTCTCCATTGACTCAATGCGGTTTGACTAATTCCAATTATTCCCGCCAATTTGGATTGACTGATACCCGTTTCGCTAATGTAAGCATTAATCTTTTCCTGCAAAACATTATTATAGTTCTTCATCATTATCCTCCATTCTTTTACTTGCACTCATAATCATTCGATTAATGTTTATTTCAACATCACAACCTGCTGCCTGCTTATATAATGCCTCTTCTTCTGCTCGTACCAGCTCAATAACCTTCGGATCTGAATGAACAGCCGGATTGTTTTTATTTTCCATCGCCTCTGCAAGCACAAGCTCTCTTGCCGTCTTATAGCCCAATGCTTTAATTGCAGCCACGTTTTCCCTAACCTTTTTCTTTTCAATCCTTATTTTCCTTTGAGCCTCTTTGATTTCTTCCTTTCCGGCTCCATATTTTAGAACGGTATCATCTGCACAAGGAACGCTCATAATAAATTTATCTTCTAAATCATAGATTCTAACTTCGCTTAAATCATTCGGATCATATCTGCAATACACCTGTTTTCCGAACATAGCCTCTTTTAATTCACTGCTTACATAGTCAATCTTTTCACCGTTGATTGTTATATGAATACCACGTCTTCCAACCTTTTGAGCCCTCGTACTTCTCATTAACATCAAATTTAATTCATCTTTTGACGCTCTGCGAACAGACTTGCAATATTCATAATAAACATCAATTTTTCTTTTTCCCCTATCTTTTTTTACATTCCCTCCGTATTCCATATAGTTAAAAGAGTTTTCTATCAGTTCATTTATTTCATTTTTAAATTGTTCATCAAGAATCACATCTTTATTCTTAATCCTATCTTTAAGAACTTCCGGACGTTCCATAATGTTTCCGCCTGTAAATGTTCCGAATAATCTTGAAATATAATCCTTAAAATCTCTAAATGCTCTCTCTATCGTTTTTGCTCTCGCATTTTTAACAATAGCATTGGTCATTTGAATGTCTAATCTCTTAAGCACCGGAGGCGGATCATATCTATCCTGATTATTTTTAAGCTTTTTCTTTCTATGTCCAAGTCCGCCAAAGTCGAAAGTTAAGAATTCTCGTCCATTATCCACATAAATATTCTTAGGAATGGCATTCATTCTTAAAATACCATCACGCAATGCATAAAGTGAAGATTGTGAAGATGGATTTAATCCTATATGCCAACCTACCATAATTCCGCTCCTTGCATCCATCCATGCAGATAAATGCAATCTATGTATCTGTCCGTCAGAACCCATACTTTGAACATCGATTGTGTGTGTATCACCAATCCAATAATCATTAGACTGCATATCTTCATACTCACGTCTGACATAAAGTCCTGCTATATCATCATATGCCTTTGAGCCGTATCTTCCATATAATTTTTCCCCTTCAGGAACATCACTAATATAATGTCTTCTAAATGTACTCTCTGAGGGTATCAATAAATACTGTTCCGGATTGGTTATTTTGATAGACTGTTTCATATATTGATAACATCTTGCTAATGGAGGTAAAGAAGTATCCAACGCATAGTATAAAAAGGTTTGAAACATTTCCTTTGTAATTTTACTTGTTCCTTTTCGATGTTTTCCCCTCTTATCCACCAAGCCGTCATAATCATTTACCTTATAAGCGGCATATCTTTTATATAAGCCTGCAATAGTTGTTTTAATTCCGTAACTGACTTCTATATAAGATACAAACTTCTCATCTGCCAAAGAGGACTTTTTATAATATTGTTCCTGATTTCTGAACTCTTGCCATTCTTTTAAGATATCCTGCCACAGTGCTATTTCTTCTCGCTCCTCATCCGTATAATTATCAAGCGACTTAATTTCTCTATCCTGTATTGAATTAGGGTCGGCAAGTATCTGCTCTTTTTTAATCTTTCGGTAATACTTTGCCTGTTCCTTTTCAGATAGAGCGGAAACAGGAATTAAATACTCGGTTTTATGACTTTTGCCGATGTATTCTATTACTTCAAGCCTTTTTCTTGTAATCAAATCACGCACATTTCTTAAAGTGCAATTTTTAATTTCAGCTACTTCTTTTACCGTTAATGCATCCGATGTTCTCACCACCTTCTTAACCTGTCATCATCAGCTATGGTAGGTTAATTCCATAGGACAGCCTTTCAGGCTG
>CAUUGW010000122.1:0-4800 GCA_963544785.1 uncultured Lachnospiraceae bacterium
GGAATCTGAGCCGTTTTTTGAGGTGTCTTGAAGCTGTGCAATAATATTTTCGGCATAGGGCACTTTTGCTACCTTTGAAAAATCTCCGCCGTCATCATTTACAATCTTTTCAAGCATTGCAAGCTCGATCGGATCGTCCCATGTAGAGTATTTTTTGCCGGTTAAATCTTTCGGGCTTTTGATGTTTTTATCCTTTAGAGAAATAACCCCCGAGGTATTATGCTGTAAGATTGCACATACCGCCGTTATCGGCATAGGGCTGTTATTGGAAAGGCTTTTTGCGATTGTATCCTGAAAGGAAATTCCGAATTCCGCCTTGTCAGCACCTATTAAAGCTGTGGTAGAGCCCTCAGGAGGCTGTACTATTTCCACGTCAAGACCGCAATCATTAAAATATCCCTTGTCCTTAGCCACAAATAGACCCGTGTGATTGGTGTTCGGGGTCCAATCAAGGACTATTGTTATTTTTTTGTTGCCTGATTTATCAGTTGTATCCGATACTTGTTTTTCGTTACAGCCTATGGCAAATAATAGAATTGCCGATATTATCAAAAGAATTTTTATTTTTTTAAACATATTTTCTCCTTATTTGTGTGTTTTATTAATGTTAATCCCGCCATTTAACCATTTTCTTTTCTAAAAGCGATAAAAGAGCCATAGCTATAAGGCTGAGCAGAGATATAAAAAATATTATCGCAAACATTTTGTCAAAAGCGTATGATTTTCTCGCCCTGGTCATATATACGCCAAGCCCGTCAAAGCCGCCAAGCCATTCGGAGACGACAGCTCCTATTATTGCATAGGTTACTGAAATTTTAAGCCCTGAAAAAAAATGAGGTACGGAAAACGGAAGCTTTACGTGTTTATAGATTTGTATTCTGCCTGCACCCATTGCTTTAAGTAATTGTATGCTGTCCGTATCTACACTTGCAAATCCGTTCATCAAAGATATGGATATGGGAAAAAATGTCGTCATTGCTATAAGTGTGATTTTCGGAGTCATTTCATAGCCGAGCCATAAGACAAGCAGCGGGGCGATAGCCACTGTCGGAACGGTTTGGCTTATTATTATTAGAGGGTACAGCAATTTTTTTACTATTGGAAAGGTGTCCATAAAAAGTGCCAGTATAAAGCCTGAAAATGCTCCTATCACAAGTCCGATAAGGCTCTCCGTAAGAGTGTAGAGGGTGTGATGTGCTATAAGAGGGAGGTCATCTATAAAGGCTTTTATCACATCAAAGGGCGAGGGAAGAAGGAATTTCGGGACTATGTCAAGGCAGGAGAGTATCTGCCAGATTATTAAAATTGCAGTTATCAAAGAAGAGCCGATCAATCTGTCGGCAATTCTCATATCCTTTTTTTTCAATTAATTAAATCTCCTTTTATCAGGCAATAAAAAAAGCACTTCACATAAAGAAGCGCAAGACAATAAAATCGGGCTTCCCTACGATGGCATAATCCATATCAGGTTCAAAGGGTTCTGCAAAAAGCAATCTCAGTAACTTAAAGTTACACCCCCGGCCGGTCGGTATATTTTTTTAATAAGCTTATAAGCAAGTAGATGATACTATATTTTTTCTTAAAAATCAAGTATAAAGACATATGTTTTTACTCAATAATATCATATTTTGATTGATTTTTTACATAAGTGTGGTATTATCCTTATTATAATGTTATAATTAAGATATAGGAATATGAAAAATGTTGAATATTGGAGTTAAATGGGATATGAAGGGAGATATTTATGTTAAGAAAACGAATTTTTAAAACGACCTTAATGATGTTATTATTTATGTTGTTGTTTTCCGTAATGCCGATTAAGGCATTTGCAGACAGGTATAAGGCAGCCTCAGGTCACATAATTTTTTCTGAAAAAGAAATTAATAATCGAATAGCCAAGATAAGAGATTACTATTACAACAAACCTGAAAAGCTTGTTAAAAAAAGTGCGGAATTTTATGATTTTATGCGTGAGGGCGATGCAATTAATTTTGATTATTATTTAAATGGTAAAGATCTTATGTTTGCTTATGGAATTGAGCCTAAGGAAAAAACCGAGTATCGTATTTACTTTTATAAAAACCAGATGATTCAGATTTTAATTGACAAAAAGGGTGAGAAACACTTGAATCATACACAATTTTATGTTAAATTCGATACGAATTTTTATGATGAAAATTTAAATTATTACTTGAATATGGAAAATTTCTTTAAAATAAAGTTGTCGGAACTTTCAAAGAAAACACCAAGAACCAAGACAGATGGTTATATTTTTATTACGGATATTTCAAAAAAAAGTATAACCTACCATTTCGGAACGGGTTACGGGTCGGACGGAGTGATGGTATCGCTTGATGATAAGGCTTATACCGCCAAGCTGTCTAAAAAGGTAAAGGTGAAAGATTATACGGAAAATCCTGACAAATATAAGCTCAGGTCACTTGAATGGTTGTTCGGATATTTTAAAGAGTATTATATGAATTGTGCAATTACGGCAAAAAATGGGAAAATAGTTGAGATTGAACTCCCGTATCAGCCTTGATTATATTATTAAGCAGTTTTCAGGGGCTTGACTCGCTCAAGTTCAGTTCTCTGCAATGAAACTGTCAGGTAAGGGAAATTAAATCATATGGAGAAAAATGAATATAATAAAAAGGTAAATAGTGCACTTATTTTCAGTTGGATAATTATTGCGGCGGTATTGACCGTTGCATATTCAATGGAGGTGGTCAAGGGACTTAGAAGCGTAAATTATGTAATTGGTTTTTGTATAGTGACACATACTCCGCTTGTTGTTACCATAATAAAAAATCGTTTATGGGGCGGAATTAACCCGAATATTAAGTATTTTGCCGTAGTGGGTTACGAATTATTTTATACTTTCAGTATGTTCACCACACAGGAAAGAGTTTCGTTCGTTTATATTATGCCTATGATATCCATACTCATAGTTTATTGCGATGCGAAGCTTGTTACTGTATCTTATCTGTATACTATAATAATAAATATAATCGTGATACGTGAACAATTTGTCAGAGGATTTAATACTAAAGCGGATATTACATTTTATGAAATACAGATAGCCTGTTTAATTTTGTCTTGTTTATTTTTGAATATTGCACTTAAATTGGTCAGTATAAGTGTGAACAAGATGTTTGAACTTTCAGACGATATATTGATTGACGAACTTTCACAGGCATATAATCGTAAATTTATATCCTCCAATATAATTCCTATGTTTGATTACAGAAAAAATCAGAACATATCTATGGCTTTTTTGGATATTGATAATTTCAGGGATTATAATACGAAATACGGGCATGATATAGGCGATCAGACCATACAGAAGATTTCACAGGCTGTAATTGAGGTTTGTAAAAAACATAGACAGGTGTATTTCATACGTGTGGGAGGAGATGAATTTGTCTTAATCGCCTTTGATTGGAGATATGAAGAGTTTATAGAATTTTGTGAAGACATTAGAGAGGGAATATTATACACCTACATAGATGTTGAAGGCGAAAAGGTTGCCGTGAGTGTGAGTATGGGAGTCGCCAATACCTTGGCATCGGGTGTAAACGATTATTTTGATTTAAGCGAGATTGCGGACAGGCAGCTTTATATATCCAAAGACAAGGGCAGGAATATTATATCATACGCTATGATGCAGGGCGAACTTGAATAGACTGAAAAAAGTGATGAGATTTAATAAAATCCGTATTGACATATTACAATATCGGTGTTATACTACCGATGTTATTTATATTAAAGCAGAGTATCCGCTCTCACCTTGTGGCGATAAGGCTTAACAATGGTTGATAAATGTTTGATATTATTCAGATTTTTGACGGATAGCTTTGCGTTATCCGTTTTTTTAATGCAGATATGGAGGTGGCGGTTATTAGCGATTTAATGATTAATGAACAGATTAAGGATAAAGAGGTAAGACTTATCGGTGAGAACGGCGAGCAGCTTGGAATAGTTGATTCTTATAAGGCATTAAGTCTGGCTAAAGAAGCGGAGCTTGATTTAGTTAAGATAGCGCCGATGGCAAAGCCTCCGGTCTGCAAGATAATTGATTACGGAAAATATAAATATGAACAGGGAAGACGAGAAAAGGATGCTAAGAAAAAACAAAAAATCGTCGAGGTAAAGGAGATTAGAATGTCTCCGAATATTGAGGGCAACGATCTTAATACCAAGATTTCCGCAGCTAAGAAGTTCATCACAAGAGGAGATAAGGTGAAGATTACACTTAGATTCAGAGGTAGAGAGATGGCTCATATGGACAAGTCCAAGCATATTTTGGATGATTTTGCCATGGCTGTTTCAGAAATCTCTGTAATTGAAAAGGCACCCAAATTGGAAGGGCGTTCTATATCACTTGTTTTAGCACCCAAGACTAAATAGGATTTTTAAGGAGGAATATGTAATGCCAAAATTAAAGACAAATAGATCAGTGGCTAAGAGATTTAAGGTTACGGGTACCGGAAAGCTTAAGAGATTTAAAGCAAATAAAAGTCATATCCTGACAAAGAAGACTACAAAGAGAAAGAGAAACTTGAGAAAAGCCGTTGTTACGGAAAACGGAATAATAGATAACATGAAAAGAGCTATGCCATATATCTGATTTTTGGCATATATTATTATCATTTAGGAGGTCGAAATGGCAAGAATTAAAGGTGGAATGAATGCCAGAGCAAAGCACAACAAGGTGCTGAAATTGGCTAAGGGATATAGAGGAGCAAGATCAAAGCAGTACAGAGTCGCTAAACAATCGGTTATGAGAGGTTTAGCTAT
>CAUUGW010000123.1:0-4677 GCA_963544785.1 uncultured Lachnospiraceae bacterium
ATTTTTTAGTAAACATATTGGAAAATAAATCTATTTATATAAATACAAATAATCTACGGGGGCAATACATGGATGAACTGAATATTTCCATGCTTGGGGGATTTAAAATTTCATATCTTGATTCTGAGGTAGCCCTTGGCAGAAATACGACAGCAAAATTCATACAATTATTACAGCTGATTTGGTTATGCAAGGAAGAGGGAGTTACCAAAGACCGACTGCTCCATACCTTATATGAGGGCGAAGAGCGTGCAAATGTAAATAACAGTATGAACAATCTCATATATCAGATGAGACTCCAGATGGTAAGAGCGGGTTTGCCTAAGTATGATTACATCGTAAAAAGGTCGGGGTCGTATTTTCCCGATCCCAAGCTTAGGCTGGTTCTGGATGTAGACGATTTTATCGCAAATATAAAAAAAGCGGAGGCGTCTGAATATGACGAGGACAGACACGTATTTTACAGAAGAGCGGTAGATTTATACAAGGGAGATCTGCTGCCCGAGCTCAGGACGGAAATATGGGTAATATCCAGAAGTGTGGATTTACAAAATATGTATGAAGATGCCGTTGAGTGGCTGGGAGCTTATTACAGTGAAAAGGGAAGCTTTGATGATATGCTCTTAATCTATCATAAGGCTTCGGAAATTTATCCAGACAGAAGCTGGCAGGTAGGTGAAATAGAGGCTCTTATAGGTAAGGGCAGCTATAAAGAAGCCTACAAGCTTTATGATAAAACCGTCAGATATTATGAGCAGGAGCTGGGAATAAGCGCAAGCCCGAGGCTTCTTAACTGTTATCAGCTCATGAAGGGCAAGGACGGGGTTGAAATCGAGCCCGACCGCATAGATGAGATCAGAGGAAGCCTGCTTGAAAATCGCAAGGTTGTTGAAGAGGATATGCTTGCGGGAGCATATGACTGCTCGTATCCGAGCTTCATAGACGCCTATCATATTCTCAGCAGAAATATGGCGAGAACCGGAGAGTCGGTATATATGATGCTGTGTACGCTCGTGGACTATGAGGGCAAAATCATTCGAAACGAGGAAAAGAGGAATGATATGTCCGAAACTCTTTACAAAGCGATAGCGTCGGCGCTGCGCCAGGGTGACGTTTACTGTAAATACAACGCTTCGCAGTATCTCATACTGTTGTCGGGAACAAGCAGAGAGGATTGTGAAATCGTATATAGAAGAATAGGAAACAAGTTAAAGGATTTTGGCGGCGGTCGTGCCGAAATAAGATATAGCGTAGTATCTTTGGCGGATCTGGAAAAACCTGAATACAGATCGTGATATTTTGCGACAGAGTTTATTTTGCTGTGAAAAGAGTTAATTTATTACTTATTAATTCAACCCTTATAAAAACAACACAGAATAAACACAGTATATAGTTAGCCTATATGCGTAAAGTGGAATCGGCTTTGCGAAAGGGAAAATATGGAAAATCAAAATCAGCCTAATAATAGCGGTACAAATCAAAACGGCGGCGGAAACGGAACGGGCGGAAACTCCCCCAGACGACAATCCTTGCTGCTGCTTCTCGTTGCGCTGGTAATAACTCTGTTGATTATGAATTCGATTACGAGACTTTTGAGCAGCTCAAGGCAAACTCAGAAATCATATAACGAATTCATTAAAATGGTTGAAAACGGTGAAATACAGTCCGTTGAGATACAGGATTCCAGAATAACCGCAACGCCCAAGAACAGCCCTTATCTGAAATATTATACGGGTATGGCTGAGGATTACACCACGCTTACCGCAAGACTTCTTAAGTATGACGTCGAGATAATTCCTTATGTACCCGACATATCGTCCACGATATTTAATATAGTTTTAACCTACCTGCTTCCTGTACTCTTAATGTGGGGCTTGTTTACTCTGCTTTTCAGAAGAATGAACAGGTCGGGAGGACCTTTTTCAATAGGAAAGTCCAATGCAAAGGTATATGTGCAGAGGGAAACCGGAGTTACCTTTAAAGATGTTGCGGGCGAGGATGAAGCCAAGGAGTCTCTTGTAGAGGTGGTGGATTTTCTCCACAATCCGGGAAAATATTCGGGGATCGGAGCGAGACTTCCCAAAGGAGCTCTGCTTGTAGGACCTCCCGGAACGGGAAAGACCCTTCTTGCAAAGGCGGTAGCGGGCGAAGCCCATGTTCCTTTTTATTCGCTTGCGGGAAGTGATTTTATAGAGCTTTATGTCGGCGTCGGAGCTTCCAGAGTAAGAGAGCTGTTTAAGGAAGCGTCCAAAAATGCTCCCTGTATCATATTTATCGACGAGATAGACGCAATAGGAAGAAGCCGTGATTCCAAGTATGGCGGAGGAAACGAGGAAAGAGAGCAGACGCTCAATCAGCTTCTTTCCGAGATGGACGGCTTTGATTCTAGTAAGGGAGTGCTTATACTGGGCGCAACCAACAGACCTGAAATTCTGGACAAGGCGCTGCTCCGTCCGGGAAGGTTTGATAGACGAATAATTGTGGATAAGCCCGACCTCAAAGGTCGAGAGGCTATTTTAAAGGTACATGCCAAAGATGTGAGGATGGATGAAAGCGTCGACCTTAAAGGAATAGCTCTCGCAACAAGCGGAGCTGTGGGCTCGGATCTTGCAAATATGATAAATGAAGCCGCTATAAATGCCGTAAAGGCGGGCAGAGAACTGGTCAATCAAAAGGATCTTATGGAAGCGGTTGAACAGGTTCTTGTAGGAAAGGAAAAGAAGGATCGTATTTTAAGTAAGGAAGAAAGAAAAATAGTTGCTTATCATGAAGTGGGACATGCACTCATTTCAGCCGCACAAAAAAATACCGAGCCGGTACAGAAGATTACTATAATTCCCCGCACTATGGGAGCTCTCGGCTATGTCATGCAGGTTCCCGAGGAAGAAAAATACCTTATGACAAAGGACGAGCTTCATGATGAAATTGTTGTAACTCTCGGAGGACGGGCTGCAGAGGATCTTATTTTCAATACCGTTACAACGGGTGCGCAAAATGATATAGAAAAAGCCACGGCAACGGCAAGAGATATGATCACTCTGTACGGAATGAGCGACAGATTCGGACTTATGCAGCTTGAGGCGGTAAGATCGAGATACCTTGACGGAGTAAGAGAAATGATATGCTCCGAGGCAACGGCTGCGGAGGTCGATGAAGAGGTTCGTAAATATCTGGAAGCCTGCTATGAAGAAGCTAAGGATATCATCAATAAGCACATAAATTCCATGGACGAGCTGGCTCAGCATCTGATAGAGCATGAAACTATAACGGGCAAGGAATTTATGCAGATATTCCGCAGAATAGAGGGGATACCCGAGCCTGAAGAAAAGGATGAGGAAGGTAAGGAAAGACCCGCTCACGGAAGAATAAGCGTAAGGCGTAAAGAGAGCGAAATGGTAGGAGAAAACGTGCCTCTAAGAAACGATCACGCCGAATATGTTCCGGATACTTCTTCATGGAAGGAGGCTCAAAAAAAAGAAGAGGAGCAAAGCCCTAAAGACAAGGAAGCTCCTGTTGAAAATGCCTCTGCTGATACCGAAAACAAGCTTTCACAGCCCGAAAACAAGTTTTCGGGAGAAGAAGATGCCGCTTCATCCGTTCAAAAGGCGGTAAGAAAGCCTAAGGCAAATGAGCAGCTTCTTCAGGCAAAGCAAAGCTCACAGGAGACCTGCGTGTTTGAAGCCGAGGTAAATGATTGCGAAGTAAACGTGACAATAAAAGACGGAGGCAAAACGGAGGCTGAGGCAAAAAAGGAAGAAGCTTCTCAGAGCTCAAATAACGACAAGCCCCTTAGCGCAATGGATCGTCTGAAGGCGCTCAGCAATGATTCCGAGGGAAGATTTTCCCGTTCAAGCGGTCTTTTTGATGATAATGACGATAGCGGCAAAGAAGAAAAATAGATAGTGAGTGAATTTTTTAATATAAAGGACGAATTGAAAAAACTCCCGCACAGAGCGGGAGTGTATATCATGAGAGACGAAGAGGACACGATAATGTATGTGGGAAAGGCTAAAAACCTGCATAATCGTGTCCGCTCTTATTTTGTTGAAAAAATTTCGGGAAGAGGACCTCAGATTGCTCAAATGGCGGCGTTGGTTTCCCGCTTTGAGTACATAGTGGTAGATTCCGAAATGGAAGCCCTGATACTGGAAAATAACCTTATAAAAGAGAACAGACCTAGATATAATACTCTTCTTAAAGACGACAAAACTTATCCGTTCATAAAGGTGACCGTGGGTGAAAAATACCCCAGAGTTCTTTTTTCAAGAGTACAAAAGAGAGACAGCTCGAAATATTTCGGACCGTATCCGTCGGCTCAGGCTGTAAGAGATACGATAGATCTGATAAACAGACTTTGCGAACTCAGAACCTGCAGCAGACAAAGAAAGAGCCTTTATATATTTTCATATGTAAATGTGCTGTTCTCCCTGCGAGAGCGGCCGCGTGACCGAAGAGGAATATTCGGACAGGGTGGAAAAAGCGATAAAAATCCTGTCGGGAAACGACAGGGAGATAATAGCGGAGCTTCAAGGCAAAATGGAAAAGGCATCCGAAGAAATGCTCTTTGAGGAAGCCGCCAAATACAGAGATCTTGCAGCCGCCCTTAATGCCGTTCATGAAAGGCAGAAAATCACAAGCTCCGACATGGACGACAGAGATATAATCGCTATGGCTGTA
>CAUUGW010000124.1:0-4647 GCA_963544785.1 uncultured Lachnospiraceae bacterium
CAGCCTTTAAATCTATTCTTGACAAAACCTCTTTTATAGCTGATGCTCCCATCTCAGCCCTGAACTTGCCGGGATAAGCCTTTCTCGCCTCCTGATATTCAGCCTCCGTAATTATCTGCTTATATGTGAGATTGGTGTCGGGATCGGCATCAAGCACAATATATTTTGCAAAATACAGTACGTTTTCAAGTGCTTTCGGAGAAATATCCGTAACCAGACCCATTCTGCTCGGTATGCCTTTAAAGTACCATATATGAGAGACCGGAGCGGCAAGCTCTATGTGTCCCATTCGCTCACGTCTGACACTTGCTTTGGTAACCTCCACTCCGCAGATTTCACACACCTTGCCCTTAAAACGTATTTTTTTATATTTTCCGCAATGGCACTCCCAGTCCTTGCCGGGTCCAAAAATTCTTTCGCAGAACAGCCCGTCTTTCTCCGGCTTCAATGTACGATAATTTATTGTTTCAGGCTTCGTTACCTCTCCATAAGACCAATCCCTTACCTTTTCCGGTGATGCTAACGTTATTTTTATTGCATCAAAAGCATTGGCTTTATTGTTGTTAACAGAATTTTCTGCATTTACGGGCATATGTTTGCTCCTTCCTAAAACTCATCTTCATCGTCTAAATCTTCTTCTGAATATTCGTCTTCATCATAAACTTCCTCATCATCAAGATCATAATCATCCTCAGATTCGGAATCATCGCCTTCAGTGATATATCCGCTGTTTAATATCTCCTGCTCGTCATTGTGTGCTATACTTGATCTGTCACCCTCTATAAGTGAATTATAGTCTGTATTGTCATCATTCCTTGAGCTTTTTCTGTCATTCTCAATAAATGTTTTAAAGTCTGTAGCATCGGTATACTCGCTTGTCTCGATTAAATCCACAATATCACCGTTTTCGTCCTGCAGCTGAACGTCCAAAACAAGTGACTGCAATTCTTTAATCAACACCTTAAATGACTCCGGCATTCTCGGATCGGGGATATTCTCTCCCTTAATGATAGCCCCGTAGGTCTTCACTCTGCCGATTACATCGTCCGATTTCATTGTCAGAATTTCTTGGAGAGTATAGGCTGCACCGTACGCCTCTAAAGCCCAAACCTCCATTTCTCCGAAACGCTGCCCTCCGAACTGAGCCTTACCGCCGAGAGGCTGCTGTGTAACCAGTGAATAAGGTCCTGTAGATCTGGCGTGAATCTTATCGTCTACAAGATGATGCAGTTTCAAATAGTGCATATGCCCTATTGTAACGGGAGAGTCGAAATCCTCTCCGGTTCTGCCGTCACGAAGCTGTACCTTTCCGTTGCTGTTTATAGGTACACCTTTCCATTCAAGAGCGTGTTCCTTATGCTCTTCTAAATATTTCATTACATCGGGCTTTAATATTTCTATATATTTTTCCTTGAAAGCGTCAAATTCCATATTTGCAAAATCATTCGCCAAATCAAGGGTATCCATTATATCAATCTCGTTTGCACCGTCAAAAACGGGGGTGGCTATATCAAAGCCGAGCACGGCGGCAGCCAATGAAAGGTGTATTTCAAGTGCCTGTCCTATGTTCATACGTGAGGGAACACCCAAAGGATTAAGCACAATATCAAGCGGTCTTCCGTTCGGTAAATAAGGCATATCTTCTTCCGGAAGCACCCTTGATACAACACCCTTGTTTCCATGTCGTCCCGCCATCTTATCGCCCACGGAAATTTTTCTTTTTTGTGCAATATAGACTCTTACGGTCTTATTGACACCGGGCGGCATCTCGTCCCCGTCCTCTCTTTTAAAGACCTGAGCGGATACTACTATACCGTATTCTCCATGGGGAAGCTTTAGCGACTTGTCTCTTACCTCCCTCGCCTTTTCACCGAATATGGCTCTAAGCAGCCTTTCTTCCGGTGTCAGCTCGGTTTCACCTTTCGGTGTGACCTTTCCTACTAAAATATCTCCGGCACGCACCTCCGCTCCCACTCTTATAATACCGTTCTCATCAAGATCCTTTAAAGCATCGTCTCCGACACCCGGTACATCCTTGGTTATCTCTTCCGGTCCGAGCTTGGTGTCCCTTGCCTCACTTTCATATTCTTCTATATGAATTGAGGTATAGACATCATCTTTTACAAGTCTTTCACTAAGCAATACCGCATCTTCATAATTATAACCCTCCCAAGTCATAAAACCGATAAGCGGATTTCTTCCAAGAGACAATTCTCCGTTACAAGTGGACGGACCGTCTGCTATCACTTCATTTGCCTCCACCCTGTCTCCACACTTAACTATGGGATTTTGATTATAACAGTTGGACTGATTGCTTCGCAAAAACTTCATCAAATTATATTTGCTTATTGTTCCGTCATCATTTTTTACCCTGATTTCTTTTGATGATGACATTTCCACAACACCCGACTTTTCAGCCAAAATACACAGCCCTGAGTCCGCTGCGGCTTTCGCTTCCATACCCGTACCGACTGCGGGCTGTTCGGTCTTTAAAAGCGGCACTGCCTGACGCTGCATATTAGAACCCATAAGAGCTCTGTTCGCATCGTCATTTTCAAGGAAAGGAATCAATGCCGTAGCCACGGAAAATACCATCTTGGGAGAAACGTCCATATACTCGAACATATGTTTCTCATATGCCTGAGTCTGATCCATATATCTTCCGGATACGTTATTGTTAATGAAATGCCCGTCTTCATCTAACGGCTCTGATGCCTGTGCTATATGATACAAGTCCTCTTCATCAGCCGTCATATATTCCACTTCATCGGTAACCCTCGGATTCATAGGGTCACTTCTGTCTATTTTTCTATAAGGTGCTTCAATAAATCCGTACTGATTTATTCTTGCATACGAAGCAAGCGAGTTAATCAGTCCTATATTCGGTCCCTCAGGTGTTTCAATAGGGCACATTCTGCCGTAATGAGTATAGTGAACGTCACGTACCTGAAATCCCGCCCTATCTCTTGACAATCCTCCGGGACCCAATGCCGATAGACGCCTTTTATGTGTCAGCTCTCCGAGAGGATTGTTTTGATCCATAAACTGAGATAACTGCGATGAACCGAAAAATTCCTTTACCGCAGCCGTGACAGGTTTTATATTTATAAGGGATTGAGGTGTGACAAATGAGGTCTGATCCTGTATTCCCATTCTCTCCCTTGCCACTCTCTCCATTCTTGAAAGCCCTATTCTGTACTGGTTTTGAAGCAACTCTCCCACGGCCCTTATTCGTCTGTTCCCGAGGTGATCAATATCGTCCTTGTTTCCGACCCCGTATTCCAAATGAATATTATAGTTAATGGACGCCAATATATCATCTCTTGTGATATGTTTCGGAACAAGCTCAGATATTTTGGATTTTATAGTCCTTTCAATCTCTTCAATATCCGCACTTTCCTCAAGAATTTCTTTTAAAACGGGATAATAGACAAGATCCTTTATTCCGCAGGCTTTCTTATCTATATCTACAAAATTTGTAATCTCAACCATCAGATTTGAAATTACCTTTACGTTTCTGTCGCCACATTCCAAAGTGACACTTCTTACGGCGGCATTTTGAATTTCTCCCGCCTTTTCAGAGGTGATTTCATCTCCCTTTTTAGCCAAAATCTCTCCGTTTATCTCATCAATTACATCTTCCGCCAGGATATGTCTCGTGATTCTGTTTTCAAGATTAAGTTTTTTATTAAATTTATATCTTCCGACCTTAGCAAGATCATATCTTTTAGAGTCAAAAAATATACCGGTCACCAAGCTTCTTGCACTGTTAATGTCCTGCAACTCTCCCGGTCTCACTTTTTTATATAATTCCAAAAATGCCTGATCCTGATTGGTTGAAATATCCTTTTCAATGGTGGCTCTTATTTTAGGCTCATCGCCGAAAAACTCGATAATGTCTTCATTCGAGGTGATTCCCATTACCCTTATCAAGACTGTTACGGGAAGCTTCCTTGTCCTGTCTACACGCACATAAAAGACATCGTTGGAATCAGTTTCATACTCCAACCACGCTCCACGATTAGGTATTACCGTACTTGAAAACAGTTTTTTTCCTATTTTATCATGTGCTATGTCATAGTAGATTCCCGGAGATCTGACAAGCTGACTTACTATTACTCTTTCAGCACCGTTTATAATAAAGGAGCCTGTTTCGGTCATAACAGGCATTTCTCCCATAAAAATCTCATCAACCTTTTCTTTAAGCTCAGACCCCGAGGCTGACATATTCTTTAATATTACCTTTACATATAAAGGAGCAGCGTAATTTACATCCCTTTCCTTACATTCGCTGATTGAACGCTTTATCTCATTTCTACGCAGGTCTATTCCTCTGTATTCAAGCCTCAACTGCCCTCCGTGATCTTCTATTGGAAAAATTTCATTAAAAGCTTCGTCGAGTCCTTCATTCAGCAACCAATTATAAGAATTTTTTTGTACCTCTATAAGATTCGGCATTTCAAGCATATCCGTTTGTCTTGAAAAACTCATTCTTACATTCCGGGCACTTTTTACAGGGCTAATTCTGTGTTTTTCCATCTACTTCTCCTTAAACAAAAGATTAGGTTCTTCGGCAACCAATGTAAAAAATCTGCATTTTAAGATAATAATGCACTCTTCAGAATATATCAAATTTTTTCTTTTGTC
>CAUUGW010000125.1:0-4627 GCA_963544785.1 uncultured Lachnospiraceae bacterium
CAATAAGGAAATGCCGGGGAATGTCGATATAGAAATAGATAAGAAATGGGTGGCATTTGACGGAGTAACACCTTTTGTACCGTCAGACAATACTGTAGTGAGGGCAAAACTTTATAAAACCCCTGCCGGAGGCTCAAAAACTTTGGTTGAAGATATAACTTTGGCAAAGGGAAATAACTGGCATTACACAAAAACCGGACTTAGAAAGTATGAGAAGGGCAGGCTTGTAGATTATTCGGTAGAAGAGGTTACGGTTACCGGATATACCAAGATAAAAAATGATAAGCAGGTACAGAATGACAATTATAAATTTGAGCTTGTTAATAAGGCTACAAACAATCCTAAGACCAAGATTACAGTATTAAAAGTTTTTGAAGATAAGAACGGTTACGGTTTTGCTGAGGACTATCAAAAGACACTTTATGTAAAGCTTCAGCTGTTGGCGGACGGCAAACCTGTCGGACAGCCGGTAACAGTTGACTTTAATACAAACCCGCTGAACAGATTTGAGTATACCTTTGAGAACCTTGATGTGTATAACAGAGACGGAAGCAAGATAAAGTATTCGGTAAAAGAGGTTGGGGCGACCAAGGGATTCAAGCCTAAGGTAAATCCGGTAGAGGTGGCGACTGACTTTGACAGGAGCAGCGGCAAGTTCAACGGCAATCGTATCGTAAACGTAAAGCAGGAAAATCTTATTGAAATAACGGTCAAGAAGATATGGCAGGATGCAAACGGGGCTGACAAGACCACAGGCTTGCCGTTAGAAATAGGTTTGAATGTTATAGGCAAGGACAGCACAGGAAGAGTAGTAAGCACTACAGAGATAAAGCTTAATGCAGGAAATCATTGGACAGCTAAGTTAAAAGATATGCATACCGAAACTAATGACGGAAAAGCTATAACCTATACTGTAGAGGAAAAGACTGTTCCGGGATATTTAAATGGCAAGATTGATTTTAATAATGACAGCAAGGGAAATTACAGCTTTACAGTAACCAATAAGGAAATACCGAAGACAGAAATTCAAGTAGAGAAGAAATGGCAGGATGACAAGGGAGGCACACTACCTGAGAATCATAAACGTCTACAGGCTGTTCAAAGCATCACGGTAGAGCTGATTAAGGATTTAGTACCGACAGGAATTACAAAGACATTAAATAAAGCCAACGAATGGAAAGCAAGTTTTACAGGTTTGGATAAGACTAAAGTTGACGGAACTGCTATAAGTTACTCTGTAAGAGAAACAGTAGTACCTGACGGATTTGAAGCTGTCACAAACCCTGCAAGTGCTGTAAACGGAAAAGCTGATATAATAAATAAACTGCTTCCTAAATATACCGATATTACCGTTAATAAGAAATGGGTAGGTATTAACAGCGGACAGCCTAAGGTTACATTAAAACTGGTACAAAGCATAAACGGCGGAGCATTTACCGATGTTGCCGGAAAATCAATAGAACTGCCGCAAGGAAATCGTTGGGATTATACATTTAGGAATTTACCGCTTGAGGACAACCTTGGCAACAGCATAAGATATGAGGTGAGAGAGGATTCAATACCTGCAGGATATTCAAGATCCTATGACCATCAGCACTATACTGTGATTAACACAAAGATAGATAAGATAGAAATTACTGTAGAGAAGCAATGGTTGCAGAAAGATAATAATAACGGCGGATATAAAGTTTTACCTCCGAACTATAGACTGATACCTGATGAGATAGAGGTTGAACTGCTTGCAGACGGTTCTTCTATGAATCCTGTAAGGAAGATTACACTTACAAAGTCTAATAGCTGGCAAGGGAAGTTTACAGGACTTGATAAGACTGATGATCAGGGCAGAATTATAAAATACAGTGTAAAAGAAACAAACAAACAGAATAATTTCGACCTTGCGGCTATAGCGGATGTGGACAGCGAAAACAAGGCGGTTATAAAGAATATACTGACAGGTGATACAACAACCGTTAAAATAACCAAGGTATGGAAGGATAAGGACGGAAGAGCTGTTGCAGGAGATCCTTCAAAGCAGGTTAAGTTTAAAATCTTCTACAATGACAACGGAAGAGAGGTAGTGGTAAACGACAACATTACATTACCTGACAGTAACGGAAGATGGGAATACACGCAAACCGGATTGACCAAGTTTGACCAAGAGGGTAACCTTATAGAGTATAAGGTGGAAGAAACAAGTGTGCCTGAGGGGTACTTTAAAGAGGTGAAGAAGGATAATAACAGCTTTACCTTTACCGCAACCAATCAGGTGATACCTAAGATAAATATTGAGGTAGAAAAACAATGGGTAGATGAAAACAGGAATCCGTTACCGAATGATTATAGTTTGCTGCCCGATTCACTTGAAATAAAACTTTTAGCGAACGGTACAGCTATTTCGTACAAGGGCGAGGCAAGTGTAAGGATTCTTAAGAGTGCGAACTGGAAATATACGTTTGAAGACCTTTATGAGCTTGATGAGAACGGAAAGACTATAAAATACTCCATTCAGGAAGTATTGCCGGCAGATGTTCAAAAGAGCTTTATAAATCTGACCGGAACTCCGGAGGTAAATAATAAGAAGGCTACACTCATAAATCAGAAGAGTGATGAGAGAGTAAGCGTTTCAGTAAAGAAGATATGGAAAGACTTGAATAATAATGACATCACTGAAAACCTGCCGGAAATAACATTTAAACTTTGGAAAGTGGTAAACGGACAGGATAAGTTTTTACAGGATATAAAACTGCCTATCGGCGGAAAATATGAGACTGTAATAACAGGTCTTCCGAAATATGACGAAAAAGGTCTTAGAATAGTTTATAAGATAACGGAAGAAGTTCCTAACGGCTATTATGCAGAACCTGCGGTAACAGTTGTCGGAGAGAACAGCGTTTCGTTTGAAATTACAAATAGGACTATGCCTAAGATAGATATAGGCGTAGAGAAGAAATGGGTAAATAAGGACGGCAACGTTCTGCCCGACGGTTATAACCTGCCTGACAGTATAAGAGTTAAGCTTTTGGCAAACGGACAGGAGACAGGCAAGACAATAGACCTTCTTAAGAGCAATAACTGGAAAGGCGAATTTAAAGGTCTTGATAGGAAAGATGCATCAGGAAAAGACATAGAATATACCATAGAAGAAATAATGCCTGAAAAGTTTAAGGAAACCTTTGTGGGATCGGTGGTAAATCCTAAGGAAGACAATGAATATAAGGCAGTTATAACGAATAAGGATACCGATCAGAAGGTTAAGGTAAAGATTAAAAAAGTATGGCAGGATGTTAACGGCAGTGATATTACAGGAACGATAGCTGATAATGTCGAAGTGACAGTGGCTATTTTGAGATATGACGGAAAAGTAGCAGGAAAAGATACATACACTCCGATAAAAGAGGCAATAAAGTTAAGCAAGGTTAATAATTGGGAATTTGAATCGGATTACCTGCCTAAGCTTGATGACAAAGGTAATGAGATAGTCTATGACGTAAGAGAGGTGGAAGTACCGAGCGGATACTGGGCTTCTAAGGCTAAAAAGGATAACACTTTCGAGTTTACAATTACAAACAGAAAAATATCCAAGACAAAAATAGACGTTGAGAAGAGATGGCTGAATAAGGACAACACTGAACTTGCCGGAAACTATCAGCCTGAAAAGATAACGGTAGTATTGCTTGCGAACGGAAAAGAAATAAAAACACTCGATGTCTTAAAGAGCAACGGTTGGAAAGGAACATTTACAGACTTGGATTTAACGGACAGCCATGGTAATGCTATAGTTTACGAGGTAAAAGAAAAGTCTGAGACAATTCCTGAGGGATTTGTAAGAGAGTCCACCAATAAGAAGCCTAATGCTCAGGGAACTGTTGTAATAACCAACAAGAAAGTGGATGACACGGTAAAATTAAATATAAGGAAGATATGGCTTGATAAGAACAACAACACGATAACCAATTCAAATCTGTTGCCGCAGTTTGTAAGATTACAGCTGTTCGCTAACGGGGTTTCAAAGGGAACCATCTATGTGTACAAGGATAAGGGCTTTATGTATGAGTCTGAAAATCTTGCAAAATATGATGAACGTGGAAACAAGATAGAATACACAATAAAAGAGATAGATAACGTATATGGATACACCTTGACCTCAATAAGCAGGTCAAGCAGCGGACTTGAATTTACGGTAACCAATACGGAAAATCCGAACACACCGCCGTATGTACCTTATATACCGCCGGCACCGAGCATTCCTGATGAACCGGTTCCGACACCGCCGGGACCTACACCGCCGGCACCGAATACACCGCCTGAAGAGGCAACCATAGAGGATGACGACGTGGTATTATCGGATGGAGATGATGAAGAAGTACCGGATGAGCCTATAGATGATGATTTACCTAAGGCTAACGAGAACCTGCCTAAGACGCACGACCTGTTGAACACATTTACGAACACCTTTGCAGTAATAGCGGTCAGTGCTATAGGACTTGGAATAAAAGAGATTAGCAACATAAGAAGAAAGAAAGACGATGAAAAATAATGACACAAAGAGCTAATCAATAACAAAGGATTATCACTAAATAAAACCAAATAAAACCAAAGAAAACATCGGGGATATCTTAAATGATAT
>CAUUGW010000126.1:0-4578 GCA_963544785.1 uncultured Lachnospiraceae bacterium
GGCTACTCCTGACGGTCCGTATCCCTCATATCTTACCGTTTCAAAGTTTACGGCGTTTAAATCCCCCGCAGCCTTTTTTATACCCCTTTCTATCGTGTCATTGGGCATATTGTTTGCCTTGGCTTTGGCTATTACATCTCTTAATTTGCTGTTATTATTAGGATCTGATCCTCCCTCTTTCACAGCTACTGCGATTTCTCTACCTATCAATGTAAAAATTTTGCCCTTTGCCGCATCGTTTTTTTCCTTCTTGTGCTTAATATTGGCAAATTTTGAATGTCCCGACATAATAAAATTCCTTTCTATATCTTTGTTTCCTGTTCATTTATCGGCTTAATAATGCCGTTTATTATATCCTGCTCCGTTATTATACCTATTGTCTGAGCATACTCATCTATCACTATCGCTATATTGCTGCGTCTTTGTTTCATTTGTGAAAATGCGTCAATAATACTTATACTCCTTGAAATAAATGGCGGCATTTCTATGCAATCTTCCCAGTTAAATGTCGAATTATCGGCTTCATTTCTATTCAAATACTTTTTCAACAAGACTTTTATCTTAACCACTCCCAAAATATCGTCAATTCCTCTCTGATAAACCGGACAATGGGAAACATTATTTTCAATCATATAATTTAATACGTCTTTTATATTAGAACCCTTTTTTACCGCAAACATTTTTTCTTTTCCGATAACTATCTTGCTCACGTCATTATGCAAAAAGAACCATTGCTTTGAAATTCCTGTCTGTTCATATCCGCCGGTTATTTTTCCGGCTTCATTAACTATTTTGCTTTCCAAATCATTATCAAAGTCGTCATCATAAGTCTGTCTTCTTTTAATACCAATCATTTCATCATAGGTAAATATATCAGACGACTGTTTAATAATTTTTTCTTTTTCTTCAACCTCGTCATTATTTAGAGTTTTTCTTTTAATACGCTTATCTTCTCTTGAAATAACCAAACTTAAAATAAGAAATACTATAAAAGCTATAAAAGCCGTCAATATCAAAAAAATACCCAGCCTTAATAATTGTATCTCCGACATTCTCTCCCCTTCCTTGATATTATCCTATTTCAAGAAAACATATTCCCTATGTACTCTATCACCTATACCGCAGATTAACTCATAATTTATCATATTTGAAAGATAAGAAAGCTCTTCCATAGTTATTCTTTCATTACCGCTCTCCCCTATTAATATCACACTGTCTTTCGGTCTTATATCATCTATCCCGCTGACATCGACAAGCAGCTGATCCATACAAACATTCCCTATTACCCTGCATCTTTTCCCTTTAAAAAGTACATAGCTCTTATTTGACAAGGCTCTTGGATACCCGTCCGCATAGCCTATGGCAACAGTTGCTATCCTGCTGCCCTTTTTTGCGGTAAAGCTGCCACCGTAGCTGACCGGTCTGTCTTCCTTTAACTCCTTTACGGAAACCACCGTACCTTCAAGGCTCATTACCGGCTTAAAGTCTTTCATTTTATCTTTTAAAACAGGCGAAGGGATAAGCCCGTATGCCATACAACCGGATCTGACCATATTAAAATTGGCTTCGGGATATTGCAAAATGCCCGCACTGTTGGAACAATGCTTTATCTTAAATGAAATTCCACGCCTTTTCAACTCGTCTATACAACTGTTAAATTCCCCAAGCTGCTTTAAAGTATATCCCCTGTCCTCATTATCAGCATCTGCAAAATGAGTAAATATTCCCCGGGCTTCAATATTTTTAAGCCTACATATCTTTTCTATGATGTCCAAGTCTTCCCTGTTGTTAAAAAATCCTATCCTTGACATACCCGTATCAATCTTGATATGGACTTTGGCAACAACATTTTTTTTCTTTGCCGTATTTGAAAGCTCAAGTGCAGATTCATAATCAAATATACAAAAAGACACGTCCTTGTCCAGGATTTCTTCATATCCTCTATTTAATCCGTAGCCCAGGATTAAAATAGGTTTCTTTATACCGTTTCGTCTTAAGATTTCAGCTTCTTCACTTGTAGCCACTCCGAAATAAGATACAAAATCTATATTTTCGGCGTATTTTGATATTTCTACTGCTCCTAAACCATAAGCATTTGCCTTTACCACAAGCATAAAAGAAACCTCATCCGACACCAGCTCTTTAATCCTGCTTATATTATGTTTAAGATTTGATAAATTAACCGTTGCCTTAGACCTTAATATATTGGAAGCCATTCCTATCCCCTTTTAATATATTAATTTTACTCTTTTTTATTTTTTACAGGTTCAATAGCGGTCATTCTATAGGACAATCGCATAAGGCTGTCCGGAAGATGCACGTTTTCCACTATTACATCTTTATCAACATCTATTTCCGCATTGGATAAATTCCATACAGCCTTTATATTACATCTTCTCAAATATTCCGCCACTATACCGTTGGCGGATTTCGGAGTGGCAATAATCGCCACATCAATATGGTGATCCTTCATAAAATCTTCAAGCTTGCTGATATGCTGAACGGTAATGCCCGATACCACCTTGCCTATTATGTGCATGCTTATGTCAAAAAGGCCTATAACCTCGAATACTTCGCTGTCAAAGCCTTTAAAATTTGCAATCGCCTGCCCCAGATTTCCGACACCTATCATAATCATAGTGTGCTTTATTTCAAGTCCCAGAATCTTTGAAATCTCATTTCTTAAGTAAGAAACATTGTATCCGTAGCCCTGCTGCCCGAACCCCCCGAAATGATTGAGATCCTGTCTTATAGATGAGGCGGTGGTGTTCATAAGTTCACTTAATTCATTTGAAGATATTCTCTCCACTCCTCTATTCATCAAATCTGTCAAATATCTGTAATATCTGGGCAGCCTGCTGATTACCGCCTGTGATATTTTTTTTTCCATAAATTTTCTCCTAAATTTTAAATATATACATCTATTGCCAATATGTCAAGTATATTTTTATAAAGGCAAAACACAGGGCAAGAAAAACCAATCAAGCCCTGTGTAAATACGGCAACTTGGCTGTAGATATATCTATAGCCTAAAATTGTCCATACATAAATCTTATAAGATTTTATACTAAACTTATATAATCATATCAGGAACTTAATTAAATCGTCCTTTTTTAAAGCTCCTGAAATTTCTTTTTTCTTTTCTCCGTTCTCATATATTACCAATGTAGGAATGGTCATAACATTATGCTTTAATGCAAGCTCCTGCTCCTCATCGACATTTATCTTACAAAATTTATAGTCCTCTCTCTCTTTACTTGCAGCCTCAAATACGGGTCCGAGCATCTGACAGGGTCCGCACCATGCAGCCCAAAAATCTATAATAACTTTTTTATCGGATTTTAATACTTCACTTTCAAAATTATTCTTATTAACCGTGACTAACGACATACAGTTATCCTCCTTACTAAACAATTGTTTATTATTTATCATAGATTAATATTCTTATTTTGTCAATATAATATATTGTGAATTTTAACTGAATTTTAACTTAAATTACTCTACAAAATCATCGTTCCATTCAAGCCCCAAAAAAGACACTATAGCCTTGGCATCGGCTATCGCCAGCTTTTTAAGTCCCTCATCGGACAGTAAAAACGTTCTGGAATCATTTATGTCCGTCATATAGGCATGCTCTACTATTATGGTAGGAATATTTTGCAATACCCCGTGTCTTATCAAAGCGTAATAATCCGCCTTTTTGCCGTTAGGATATTTGCCTACCTCCGATGTTCGCCTGAGTATTCCCTCATTATCGGGATAATTCACATATAATCCGAGCTCAGAAAGCTCATATATTATGCTGCGTGATAAATCGTCTATCTTTTTTTGTGTCTTTGCCTTGTAGTTTAAATTAGAAGCTAATACCATACAGCCGTGCTGATTGTCATCAACTATCTCCACCCCGCCGTCGGACCTTGCATTATTATGCAGGCTGATAAGATATGTAGGAAGCCCTGTTTTCTTCTTGTATTTTTTAGCCTTAATCACCCTTTCTTTTAACCCCGGGTGCTCCTCTTCCGTTTTCTTTGTCATTTTTACTTCTATATCATCATAATTACTTAAAATATCATATAAATACTCGGCTATTTTAAAATTCAGCTGATATTCTGCGTATTCAGTTCCATCAAGCTCGAATACATAATAATTATAATCAGTTCCGTGACCCGGATCTAAAACCATTAAAGCCTTCTTTTTTGCATTTACATTGATTATCGTTGTACATATTAATATAACTGCCAATAATATCGAAAATAATTGTTTTGATATTTTTTTTATTTTCATAGTCTCTATATCTCTTTCCCTTTTTTACTCAAATATTCGTGTATTCCCTTTGCCGCTTTCTTTCCGGCTCCCATAGCAAGAATTACGGTGGCGGCTCCTATTACCGCATCTCCTCCGGCAAATACGCCTTCCCTTGAAGTCATACAGGTATCCTTATCCGCAATTATACAGCCGTGCCTGTCAACCTCAAGTCCGTTTGCGGAAGATGGAATAAGAGGGTTGGGAGATGTGCCGAGTGACATAATTACCGCATTTGTTTCTATAAGAAACTCTGAATCAGGCACTTCAACGGGG
>CAUUGW010000127.1:0-4560 GCA_963544785.1 uncultured Lachnospiraceae bacterium
TTATCTGTTTTAAAAAATAGGAGGGATTATGGAAGCTATCAATGATACGGTCGGTTGCCGAGCAGCTTTGGAAAACTTAAAAATACTGGATTTTACAACCCTGTTGCCCGGACCCTATGCTACACTTATGCTTGCGGATTTGGGTGCGGAGGTACTTAAAATAAGCTCAAAATCTAAGCTTGATCTGGTATATGAGATGGGGAAAAAGGATAAGGATCTGGGACTTAATGCCAATCAGCTTTGGCTTAACAGGAATAAGAAAACGATGTCACTTAATCTGAAAAGCCCGAAAGCGATAGAGATAGTTAAGGAACTTATAAGGGAGTATGATATAGTTTTTGAACAGTTCAGACCCGGTGTTATGGATAAGCTCGGTTTATCATATGATATACTCAGTCAAATAAATCCTAGACTTATATATTGCTCTATTTCTTCCTATGGAAATACCGGACCGCTTAAAGATGTGGCGGGGCATGATATAAATTTTTTAGCAAAGAGCGGGCTGCTTTCCGTATCAGGCAGAAGAAATGAGGGACCCTCTCTTATGAGCACTCAGCTTGGAGACATTGCAGGCGGAGCATTACATTCCATTATCGGAGTTTTGGCAGCCGTAAACTATAGAAATATGACAGGTAAAGGTCAATATATTGATATTTCCATGCTTGATACTATTATTCCTATGAACAGCTTTGAGGGTGCGGATTATCTGCTTAACGGAGGAAAGAAGCTAAGAGAGGGTTTTGAACTCAACGGCGGAGGAATTTATGACATATATGAAACCTCTGATAAGGAATATCTGACAATAGGTTCTTTAGAACCGAAATTTTTAAAAGCATTGGCGATTGCCGTAGATATGCCGGAGCTTATAGATGCAGGTGCTACACCTAAGGACGGCGGTATTTTAAAAAACAGGCTTAAAGCACTGATAAAATCAAAGCCTATGGCATATTGGCTTGAAAAATTTGACGGACTTGATGCCTGTATAGAAAAGGTTCTTGACTTTGAAGAGGCATTTGAAAATGAGGCACAGATAAAATACAGAGATATGATAGTAGATGTAAATACAGGAGAAAAGACTGTCAGGCAGTTTGCAATGCCTATTAAGATGTCGGAATCCAAGGTGGAGTATAGATATGCGGGAAGACAGATAGGTTATGACACGAACTCCATATTAAAGGAGCTCGGCTATAAAGATGATGAGATAGCGAAATTAGCTGAATATGGAGTATTTGATTAAACATTAAAATAGGGTAAATTTATATAAATATTTTCTTGAATGAAAGTTATAAATATGCTAAACTATGTATAGTTATATCTTAATTTTGACAGTGATAAATTTATAAACCTTAATAAGGAGAAAATATGATATTTTCGTTTTTTAAGAAAAAAAACAAATCAAAACAGGAAGATGAGTTAAAAAAAGCGGAGGAATCTCGTGCAGGTATGGAAGTGACTGCGGTTGCCGCAGGTAAAAATGATGACAGCATACCGGAGATAAAATCGGATAACGAACTCTATGATAACGAGCTTAAAGATCTGGTTTTTGAATATAGCTTTGAGACCTCTTCACTTTATATGATGTATAAAGAATGGTTTTCAAAAAAAGCAAGTAATGAAAACAAATCCTGTCTTGACATCTATTCTTTTATAAATAATTTTGTGGAAGAGGTATCTCACGAGCCTGAACTTATGAAATCTCCCAACAAGTTGGGAATAGAGTATGCTAATGATTTGGTTGATTTTATAGACGGTGTATCTACCGTACCTGAAGAAACGATAGAAGACTTTGATGATATTGATGAGGACTTTTTTTATAAAAAAGATGAACTAAAAGATTCGGAAGCACACAGTATCGAAGAAGATGATACCGATACGGAAGATAAGGCGGAGGAAGCCGCAAATAAAAACAGTTCCATATGGCTTTTTGTATCAGAGGATAAGCTGCGTGCATATATAGTATTGCTCCCAAAAAGAAAAAAAGGATTTACTCCCACATATGACAGGGTGCTTGAGGAATTGGACGAGCGGGGAATAAAGTTCGGAGTGGACACCAAGCTGATTAAAAAAATCACAGATAAGAAGCTTTATTTTCAGATGTTTGTGATTGCAAGAGGAGTGGATAAGGTTGACGGCAGTGACGGAAAGGTAATTGAACACTATCCGAGGAAGATAAAAATAGTCCTTAAAGAGGATGAATTCGGCAACACCGACTTTAAAAATCTGGGGAATATTAAGAATATTACAAAGGGCTCTATAATTTGCGATATTGTTTTACCGACCTCAGGAAATGCGGGTTACAATGTTTATGGAGAAGAAATTCCCTGTAAAGACGGAGAAATGCCCATTATTCCGATGGGAGAAAACACCAATCTGACAGATGACGAGCTTCATCTCGTAGCCAGCTGTGACGGCTGTGTAAATTATCATGATGATATGTTTTATGTGAGACAGCTGTTATATATTAAAGGCAATGTGGATCCTCATACCGGGAATATCGAGTTTAAGGGAGATATAATAATCGAGGGAGATGTTCTTGAGGGCTATTCGGTTAAGGCTGACGGGAACTTAAAAGTACAGGGAACAGTGGAGAACAGCAGTCTGACGGCAGGTGGCGGAATTTCCATTGCCGGCGGTGTAAAGGGAAATGAAAAGGCTGTTTTAACCTCAGGCAGTGAGATAAAATCACTATTTTTGGAAAGCTGTACAGCAAAGGCGAAGAACGGAATTTATTCAGAGAGTATAATAAATTCCTCGATTTATACCGATGATTGTGTGAGTGTGGACAGAGGAAAGGGAATTATCTTAGGCGGAACGGTTATAGCAAGAAACTATGTTCAGGCAAAAATAATCGGAAATCAATCAGGAAGAGCATGTACTATAAAGCTCGGAACTAATTATAACGTGGCTGAAGAAAAGGCAACCTTATCCAAGGAATTGGACGATTTGGAAAAGGAATTAAGAAGTATAAAGAAGGATTTGCTTTTCTTTGAAAGAAGTAATAATAGTACCGGTTCCGACAAAAAAGAGAAATACTCGGCATTAAAAAGCAAGGCGGGACTTTATGCAAACCGGATAAGAATAAAGCAAAAGAAGCTTAATGATATTGTAACCAACGGGTTTGATATAAGTGAGTGCTTCTTTAGGGCAAGGGAGAGCTTCCCTCCCGTTAATTTGACTATCGGGACACATAATACCATAATTAGAATGCCGTACTTTAACAGCAAATGCTATTTTTCATCTAAAAAAGATGAATTCAGAATAGTCAACTATGATGAGGGGAAAAATGTAGCAAAGGGCAATAAACACAAGGACTGATTAACGGGAGGTAATTATATGGGGTTTATTTCAAATTTATTAAAAAAGAACAGCACTGAAAAGAAACCTGTGGAACAGGAAAAAGAAAAGGAATTATCCGTAGAGGAACAAAAAAAGATAGAGGAAGAGGATAAGGAAAAAGCCAGAGAAGAGAGCATTTCACTTGTTTATTCCAATATGATTGAAAATATGGCAAAATCTCCGATATATGAGCTTTATTGCAGCTATGCGGAAGATAGCGGACAGGAAAAGATATCCACAGTTTTATTTCTTGATAAAATGCTTGAAGAAACGAACAAGAGCGGAGTTTTTATGTCCACACTTGATAAAAAGAGCTTTTTATATACCTGTGTCAATAATTTAAATAAGACATATAAGGGATATGCCGACGAAAAAAATGCAGCTTTTGAAAACTATAAAGAGGGCATACGCGCCAATGCAAAAAAACAGGCAGAAGAAAAGGGAGAGGACGTAGAAGCGGCAGTTAGAAAAGCCACAGAAAATTTAGCAAATCCGTTTAACAGTTACGATGCAATGGTGCAATGCTTTACCACGGATGACGATATGGTTGCATATTGTTTTTTGACACCATGTATCGGTCAGGGAGAAAAGTTTAATAAGGAATTGCTTACAAAGGCTTTTGAAGCTTCCAAAATTAATACGAATATTGATCAGGAAAAGTATGATTCTTTGGTTGAAAATCCTGCTTACTTTAAGTTTATCCGTATAGCGAAGGGAGTAAAGCCCGTAGACGGAGTGGACGGCAGCGTAGAGGCTTTATATGACAGAGATTCCACCCCCAAATTTAAAGAAAATGATAAGGGGCAGGTTGATTATAAAAATTTAGGCACATTCAGCCCGATTAAAAAAGATGATGTAATTTGTAAAATAACAAAGGCTGTAAAAGGTGAGGACGGTATTACTGTAAAGGGAAAAACCTTAAAGGCTTATAACGGAAAGGAACCCAATATTCCAAAAGGAGAGGGTACGGCTCTTTCAGAGGACGGTCTTAGGTTATTGGCAACCACTGACGGATACATTGCCTTTGAACACGGAAATTTTGTGGTAAAGCAGAAAATGTTTATCAACGGAAATGTTGACTCTTCCACAGGAAATATCGTATTTAACGGGGATATAGAAATAAAAGGAGACGTTCAATCAGGATTTACCGTTGACGTTACAGGAAATATCAAGGTATTCGGAGTCGTTGAGGGAGCTATATTAAAGGCAGGCGGAGATATTTCA
>CAUUGW010000128.1:0-4469 GCA_963544785.1 uncultured Lachnospiraceae bacterium
AGGTGCAAAAGTAATAATTAAGCTTATAGGCAACAGTAATATGTATAACGGTAAGTTAATGACGAACGGAGGGTATGCGTTTAATATTACGATAACAGGAGGGGGTACATTAAATACAAAAGCTCTTCCAAGCGGGGGTGCAGACGGTGACACCTTAACGATAGAGGGCGGAGCCAAGGTATATGTAAAAGAGCGTGTATCTTATGGCGGCTCAGGAGGAGCTAACAGTGTTTTGAATGTAAAGGGAGCAGGTACCTTACTTGACATTGATACGTCAGCCGGTATTGATAACAAGGGTACATATTTGAAAGAAATAAATATTACGGACGGGGCGGAGCTTAATATACGTGCAACAAAAATCGGGGCATACACAATAGAGGGTTCTATAAATGTAAAAAACAATTCTAAATTGAAAGTATCAGGTAAATACGGGGTATATATTGAAAACGGCAAATTAACCGTAGATGATACAAGCACCCTTGAAACAGATTCAGAGTCTGCCGGTATTGCGGTTGTAGATACGACCGGAACCAAATCGCAAAATGAGATGCTAAGCCTGCCCGATATTCCAAGCGGCACGAATATTGTATCTGTCGAAAAAAACGGGCATAAGCTGTGGACTCTTGCCAAGAAAGGCTCTACGGTAGAGATTGAAGGAAATAATACAACACCTGCAGATAATATAAAAGGTGCATTATCGGGTAAAATGATTATAAAAAAAGGGGTGAGCAGTCCGTCAAGCGACCCGTCGGGCGGCGGTTCATCGGGTGGCGGTTATATACCGGCAGAAGACCCTTCACCGGACGATAAAAGAGACGATAAATCATCAAAAGATGAAGACAAGACATCTCGTGACAAGAACAAAGTCACTGTAACGGCGGAAATCACCGTCAAAGCAAAAAAGGATAAAGACAAAACTGCAAATGCCGAAGTTTCCGAAAAGGCTGTGGAAGATGCCGTTGAAAAGGTAAAAGAGGAAGCTAAGAAAAACGGCAAGGAAATAGGGAAAATATCACTTAAAGTAAATACTGATATGCCAAAAGGCACGGATAATTTGACATTAAATATTCCCGAAGACGTTTTAGATAAAATCTCGGACGGAGAAATTGACGGATTTACTGTCAACAGACCCCTTATTAAACTGGTGTTTGATAAGAAAGCCGTCTTACAAATCAAGAAGAGGTGCAAGAGGGGAGGGGCTGTAATAAATATCGCTCCTCATAAGAATCGCTATAAAAAGGCTAAAAAGCTCGTGGGTAAAAGACCTGTCTATGATATACGTGTGAGCTGTGCAAAGGGGAAGAAAAAAATAACCGATTTTGGAAAGGGCAAGGTAAAGGTCTTTATTCTATATGCTCCTTCAAAAAACGAAAATATGGGCGGAATATATGGCGTTTATGTGAATAAAAAAGGAAGATTGAGGAAAGCCTATGACTCTGTTTATGATGTAAAAAGCGGTTATGTGATATTTACCACAAAATACCTGTCAACCTGCGGTGTAGGGTATATTGCACCTTAAAGAAAGCAAATGACGGTTAAACGGATATGCAAAGGCGATTTTTAATAAAGGCGTCCTATGGGATTTATTCCTATGGGGCGTTTTTCCTGTGCAAAAATATCCGTATTCTATAAGGAAGAGATAGGAAACACCGGAGTAATATCGGGTTTATAAAAGTATTATGTTATTCTATTGCATAGTTCGTGAATATGTTATATAATTACCCAATAGAAATATAGTTTTTAAGGAGCGGCGGTTTTGGCACAAAGCGTTGATGAGATAGTTAAAAATGCACAGGAATTGATTGTTCTGGGGAAACTTGATGTAGCGGATGAGCTTTTGACGGATACTATAAGGATACTTAATACTACTGATATATGCCCCAAGGATACTGATACAACAGAATATAAGAGTTTTTTTAAGCCGATAGAAGAGGTTCTGTATTATCACCTTTTTAAGCCGGAAAAGGAAGTACAGCTGACAGGCGACGACTATTCGTCTCTGTACAGGACATACGGCAGGCTCCTTATTGAAAAACAAGAGTTTGAAAAGGCAAAAGAAAATCTGGTAAAATCCATCAGATGGAATCCGATGAATCTTACCGCAAAGTTTGAGTATGCCGAGAGCTACAGGTGTCTTGGGGATATGGGTATGTTTGCTGCGATAAATGCGGAAATACTGAAGTACGCATATCACGTCAGAGCCGTATCAAGAGCCTATGCAAATCTTGCAATTTATTTCTTTGACAGCAAAAAGACTGATATTGCGATTGCACTTATCTATGTGGCAATGGAGTTGGACAGGAATTTTGAGGGCAGCAAAAGTATTTTTGATGCAATTTCCGAAAACGGAAAGAGGACAATAAAAAAGCCGAATGAGAAAACAATAAAAAAATTATTTTCTCAAAATTCCATACAGCTCGGAGTGTCTGATGATATAGTATCCGTTTTATATTCTTACGGGCTTCATTATGCAAAGCTCGGTCAGTATCGTTCGGCAGGGTATTTTTTAAAGTATTCTTATGGATTGTCGGCAGACCCTGCGGTTCTTCGTATGCTTAAAATATTACCGGATAATTAAGATAGGAGTGATTTTAGTGGAATTTATTAGAGTGGATAAAAGAACAATAAAATGTGTTTTGACACAGGAAGATCTTCACGAACACGGAGTACAGCTGTCTGATTTTGTCGAAAACAGCGATTCTGCAAGAGAGCTGATTGACTACCTGCTTGACAAGATGATTAATGAGCTGCACTATAAGAAAAATGGAGAGATGGTTTCAATAAATATTGTGGCTTTACCTGAAAATTCAATAGCTTTGACCTTTTCAGACGCCACGGAGGATTTTAAACAGGTTTTTAGACAGTTGGCGGTTTTGGCAAGCCGTATAAATTCTGAGAACGGCGATGAAAAGGACGATGTGACAAAGTCCGCACTTAAGCTTGATAAGGATGTAAAAAGACTGCTTGCCAAATACGGCAATACGATACAGGATAAGAGGACACCTGACTATGATTATCTGGTATTTGAGGTGGATTCTGTTAAAAAGGTTCGTGATTATGCCGAGGGTATAAATATAAAAAAAGAATATCTTGTGGCACTCAGCGACCTTTATAGACGAGAAGACGGAGGTTATTATTTTATACTATGCAGAGGGGCTATGCACCCTGCGAGATTTCGTTATTTGGCGATTTTGGCTTTGGAATTTTTTAAGCTTAAGACTACCAATCCTGAATTTGAAAATTGGGTGAAAGAGCATTGCAGGGCTGTGATTTTAGATAATGCCATAGAAGTTTTATCGCTCATTGAAAATTGAAAAAACAAGAGGGTTATAATGGAACAGTATTTAATACATGGTGGAAAAACTTTGAAAGGAGAAGTCACGATTGAGGGGGCGAAAAACGCCGCCCTGCCTATATTAGCGGCTGCTATGATGTCCGATGAGCCGGTTACCATCAATAATCTGCCGGATGTGAAAGACATTAGGGTTATGATTGAGGCTATGAAAGACATAGGAGCTGAGGTTTCTTTTATAAAAAAGGGTACTATCGTAGTAGATCCTAAAAATTTAGATACAGAGGTGGTAAACAGTGAGGCAATAAAGCAGATAAGAGCCTCATACTATTTTATAGGAGCATTGCTCGGAAAATATAACAGGGCTGCGGTGTCGCTTCCGGGAGGCTGTAATATAGGCAGCAGACCTATAGATCAGCACGTAAAGGGCTTCAAGATGCTCGGAGCGGATGTTGAGATAAAGCACGGAATAATAAATACGAACACTGAAAGTCTTAAGGCGGCACATATATTTTTGGATGTGGTGTCGGTGGGGGCTACAATAAACATTATGATGGCGTCCTGTATGACTGAAGGGCTTACCGTTATAGAAAACGTTGCAAAAGAGCCGCATGTGGTCGATGTAGCCAATTTTCTAAACAGCATGGGCGGTAATATAAGAGGTGCGGGTACCGATGTAATCAGGATAAAGGGTGTACCCAAGCTTCACGGCACGGAATATGCAATAATTCCCGACCAGATAGAAGCCGGAACATTTATGTTTGCGGTGGCTGCTACAGGTGGAGATGTTTTGATAAAAAATGTGATTCCCAAGCACATGGAAGCAACCGGTGCAAAGCTTATAGAGATGGGCTGTGAGATAGAGGAATATGATGATGCGATAAGGGTAAAGAAAACCGGCACATTAAACTCAACACAGATAAAGACACAGCCGTATCCCGGATTTCCTACGGATTTACAGCCGCAAATATCGGTGGCACTGGCTTTGGCAAGCGGTACGAGCATAGTTACTGAAAGTATTTTTGAAAACAGATTCAAGTATGTGGACGAGCTTATAAAAATGGGTGCTTCCATTCACGTAGAGGGAAATACCGCAATAATAGAGGGGGTAAAAAAGCTTACGGGAGCTACCCTAAAAAGCCTTGATTTAAGGGCGGGAGCCGCAATGGTTATAGCC